>NZ_JBHXRX010000010.1:104854-164499 GCF_042714995.1 Streptomyces sp. NPDC058665 | reverse complement strand
CCGAGGGGGGCACGGGAGGTGCCCCCTCCGTTGTCGTCGGTCGCCAACTCCCCCGTAGCCCCCAAGGGGGCACGGGAGGTGCCCCCTCCGCGTTGTCTCCCTCCTCCGCCTTGCGACCGCACGCACCAACGGGACATCAGCCGCTGCCGCGGCGGGCGCTCCCTGATCCGGCCTGATCCAAACGACAGACCCTAGGCTGACACCTGAAGAGTCTTCGGACGCGGCGCACGATGGGGGACAGATGACCGAAGAGACGACCCGCGCCGAGCGCCTGCTGGCTGCTCAGGCCAAGGCGGCCGAGCTCTTCGCCGAGATCGGGTCGCGTGGCCTGATCGCACCGGGCGTCGGGGAGCAGGTCGTCAGCGACCGGGTACGCGACCTGGCGAACGAGCTGTTCGGCCCGACCCGGCACTGGCACAAGCGCATCGTCCGCTCCGGACCCAACACCCTCCACCCGTACCGGGAGAATCCGCCCGACCGGACCATCGGCCAGGACGACATCGCCTTCGCCGACTTCGGCCCGATCTTCGACGAGTGGGAGGCCGACTTCGGGCGCACCTTCGTCCTCGGCGACGACCCCGTCAAGCACCGGCTCCTTGCCGACCTGCCCGAGGTCTTCGCCGCCGGACGCCGCGCCTTCGACGCCGACCCGGACATCACCGGAGCCCGCCTGTACGCCGAGATCGGCCGGCTGGCCGAGGCACGGGGCTGGGAGCTGGGCGGCTGGCACGCGGGGCATCCGGTGGGCGAGTTCCCCCACGAGAAGATCGACGGTGCGGACATCGAGTCGTACATCGCACCCGGCAACGAGACGCGGCTGCGCCGGCCCGACCGCGCAGGACGCGACTGCCACTGGATTCTTGAGATCCACCTTGTCGACCGCGAGCGCGGCTTCGGCGGCTTCCACGAGGAACTCCTCGACCTCGGCTGAGACGCCCACCACGACGACGGACCGGCCCGTATCGCGGGGCCGGTCCTTCGCTTTTCCGCGACAACTCCAGGGATCGGCCGGAGCGCGGAATTCATCGCGCAAAGTTCGGGCGGTGCGGACTTTCTGCCCATTATTCGATCTCGGCGACGCTAACATCCGGATCCGAAAGGAAGCCTCATCGAATTACCCGGCTTACCCGGCGAGAAGAAGAGGGAATTTCATGCCGCACATCACGATCACCAGACCCTCCAAGACCCTGTGGCGCGCTTCGCTGGACAACGGGCCTGTCAACCTGGTCAATTCGCAGACCATCGTGGAGCTGCGATCCCTCATCGACGAAGCCGAGGCCGACACCGATCTCGCGGTCATCCTGTTCGAGAGCGCGAACCCCGGCTACTTCATGGCGCACTGGGACCTCGCCGAGGATCCCGCGAAAACGACGGACCTCCCGCCCGGGAAAACCGGTCAACAGCCCTTCGTCGACGTCCTGATCCGCCTCAGCAAGCTGCCGGTCCTCACGGTGAGCGCGATCCGCGGCCGGGCCCGGGGCGCCGGAAGCGAATTCGTCCTGGCGACCGACATCCGCTTCGCGAGCCGTGAGCGAGCCGTCCTCGGCCAGTTCGAGGTTGCCGCGGGTCTGATTCCCGGCGGCGGCGCGCCATCCCGGCTGCCACGTCTCGTCGGACGGGGCCGGGCGCTGGAAATCCTCGCCGGCGCCAACGACTTCGACGGCGACCTTCTTGAACGGTACGGCTATGTGAATCGCGCGATTCCCGACGCGGAGTTCGAGGGTTTCGTCGACTCGTTCGTCACGCGGGTAGCCGGATTCGGGCGACGTGTGATCGGAGAGCTGAAGCAGTGCGTCGATCCGCTCACGCTGCCCGACGACGTGGAGTTCCCGCCGCAGGCCGATCTCTTCTGGACGACGGTGGTACAGCCTGAGGTCCAGGACTGGGCGAGGCGTCAATTCGAGCGGGGGCTTCAACAGAGCGGGGAAGTGGAGGAAAACCTGGGCGAGTTCGCGGCCCGCCGGTAACGGGCCCGGATCGAGCCCCTTTCGCCTGCCAGACCCTAGCCGGTACCGGAACCTCTGGGCGGACGGTGGAGTTCGCCCCGGGTGACCATTTCCACCGTGACGGCCACCGCCACCGCCTGGATCGCCATCAGCGCGATCAGGACGAAGAGCTGGACCGCCCCGGCCGACAGCGGGTCGGCGCCGCCCAGGAGCATGCCGACGAACGCGCCGGGGAGGGTGACCAGTCCGACCGTACGAGTCTGGTCGAGGCCGGGGAGAAGGGCGTCGGAGGCAGCCGGGCGAGCGACCTCCATACGGGCTTCCCGCGCCGGCAGACCGAGCGCCAGGCCCGCCTCCACCTCGCCGTGACGCAGCTCCAGTTCGTCCAGCGCCCGGCGGCCCGCCAGGACCGTGGCGGTCAGGGCGCCGCCGATGAGGATGCCGGTGACCGGGATCAGGGCGATGCCCTTGACCGGGATCAGACCGGTGAGCAGAAGGGCGCCCACCACCGGCGCCACCCCGGCGGCGATGGGCGCGGCGGTCTTCCACCAGGTCCCGTCGGTGATGACGCGGCGTCCGGCCGTACGGACGGCGACGGCGAACATCAGCAGGATGAACGCCGCGGTGGCCACCGCGTGGTAGATCACCCAGGTGATGACGGCGGAGACGACGGCCAGTTGAACGGCGGCGCGCAGACCCGCCGTGAGGATCTGGCGCGACCGTCCCGAGCCGGAGTCCGGTGCCAGCCGGAAGACGGCGGCGACTCCGGCCGCGACAACGAGAAGTACCGCGAGCAGCACACCCAAGGTGAAGTTGACGGGCAGAAGGGACGTGCCACTCGCGAGCAACTTTCCTGTCCCTTCCAGCCGCCCTGTCCGGCCCGGTCCGGTCCGGTTCGACCGAGGTCAACCCCTGAGAGCCGATCTCGACTCAGTGTGTTGACGCGTGGCGTTGACGCGTCTCAGCTTCGGTCCGCACTGGTGAGAGCCTCGCTGATCATGCGCGTGGCGAAGTCGGGGTCCTCGGTGATGCGGTTGATCTGCTCCGCGAGGAGAAAAGCGGTGGCCTCCAGGGGAGTCATCTCCGCCTTCGTCCAGTCGCCGTACTGCTTGCGCCACAGGTTGGGGCTCAGCCCGGTGCCCGCGGCGATGACCAGGCCCGCCATCGTGGGCACGGCCTCGGGTCTGATGCTCTTGGGCATCCTGCGCAACGTGGTCACCAGACTGGGCACCACGTACTCGATGACGTTCTTGTCGTGCTCCTCATGGGCCTTCCGCAGCCACGTCATGAACATGTAGATGAGTGTGCACGCGCCGTCCAGCAAGTCGTCGGCCCCTCCGGGGCCCAGCGAGGCGGCGAACTGGTTGATCAGCTCCTGCTGTTCGGGGTCGGTCTCCGTCTTGCCGCTGTGGATGCTCCTGAGCCGCGAGTCGATCATCAGGAGCGCCGCGCCCACATCGCCGGCGGGCGCGTTCTGGGGGCCGTAGGGCGATGACACAGGATTCCTCCTCGAACGGCCGCGACGGGCGGCACGGTGTGTCCGTACAGTAGACGGCCGATGAGAGGGGATCGGCGGCTTATTTGCCTTTTCGGCCACGATGTGATTGACGCCGCGCACCGGCGATCTTGAATGCGGCAGCCCCGCCCCGAAAGGGGCCGGGCCTGTGAGTGGCGCCGGTTCGTACCCGGAGGGCCGGTCGTTCGTGTCAGGGACGGCTCGTCAGGTAGCCGCCCATGGTGGTGAAGTACTCCGTCGCGGGCAGCTCCCGGCCGTCCTCCGTCCGGACGCGGGTGATCGCAAGGCCGTGGTTGCGGCCCGTGCGGGCGTCGGCTCCGGCCACGATCAC
This sequence comes from Streptomyces sp. NPDC058665, assembly GCF_042714995.1. NCBI lineage: Bacteria > Bacillati > Actinomycetota > Actinomycetes > Kitasatosporales > Streptomycetaceae > Streptomyces > Streptomyces sp. NPDC058665. The sequence goes on along the minus strand of NZ_JBHXRX010000010.1, from coordinate 160,706 downwards.
CACGCCGTCGCCCTCGCGGTAGAAGACGCGGCCCGGCGTACCGCCGTAGAGGCCGTCGGACACCACGGCGGCGAGGACTTCGATGCGCTTGCCCTTGTGGAAGGCGAAAGCGCTCGGGTACGGCTCCGACTGGGCGCGGACCAGGCGTTCGAGGTCCTCCGCCGGCCAGGTCCAGTCGATGCGGATGTCCTCGGCGGACCGCTTGTGGAAGAAGCTCGCCTGCGAGCGGTCCTGCTTGGTGAACTCCGTCTGCCCGGCGGCGATGAGGCCGAGCGCGCCGATGGTGACCGGTGCGATGAGGTCGACGGTCTTGTGGAAGAGGTCGGTCGCGGTGTCCTTCGGTCCGACCGCGACCGCCTCCTGGCGGACGACGTCACCGGCGTCGAGTTCGTCGTCCATCATGTGCGCGGTGACGCCCACTTCGGGCTCGCCGTTGATCAGGGCCCAGATCAGCGGCGAGAAGCCGGCGTACTTCGGCAGCAGCGAGTCATGGATGTTCAGGGTGCCGTGCCGCGGCAGGCCGAAGATCCGCGGGGGGATCCAGGTCCGCCAGTTGTTGGCGACGATGATGTCCGGATCGGCCTCCTTGAGGCGTTCGAACAGCTCCTCGTCGTCGGGCCGGTTGCGGATCAGCACCGGGACGCCGTGCTCCTCGGCGAGGTCGGCGACGGAGTCGCTCCAGATCTTTTCGTACGCGTGCTCGCTCTTGGGGTGCGTCACGACCAGCACCACGTCGTGCTCGGACTCCAGAAGGGCTTGCAGGGTGCGGTGGCCCCAGGTCTGGTAACCGAACATGACGACCCGCATGGGGGTTCCTCCTCGGAGCAGGGAATGACCAAAGGTAGTTAAGCAAGGCTTACCTTAGTGTGCAACTGACCTGCCGGGTGGCCCAGTCGGCGGATGCCGGCGCCCGGCACCCCACTCGACAGCCGTACGGGATTAGCTTAGGCTCACCTAAGTTCAGGGTGGGATCGCTTCGTCGGCGTGCCCACCTTCTGTCTGTCTCACGTACCCCCACGCCTGACAGGGCGGCTTCCCCCGTATGAATGGGAGTGACATGTCACAGGTTCTTCCTGGCGACGCAGCACCGGTCCACGACCTCATAGGCATCGGCTTCGGGCCGTCCAATGTGGCGATGTCGATCGCGGTCAGCGAGCACAACGCACGCGTCGGCAGGCAGGAGCCGGTCACCGCTCACTTCTTCGAGCAGCAGCCCCGGTTCGGCTGGCACCGGGGGATGCTCATCGACGACGCGACCATGCAGGTGTCCTTCCTCAAGGACCTGGTGACGCTCAGGAACCCGACCAGTGAGTTCAGCTTCCTCTGCTACCTGCAGAGCAAGGGGCGGCTGATCGACTTCATCAACCACAAGAACCTCTTCCCCCTGCGGGTGGAGTTCCACGACTACTTCGAGTGGGCCGCGGCCAAGGTGGACGACACGGTCTCCTACGGCCACGAGGTCGTCGGCGTCATGCCCGTCGTCCGTGACGGGACCACGGAGTATCTGGATGTGACCGTCCGGTCGAGGGAGGGGCTCGCGGTCCACCGCACCCGCAACCTCGTCATCGGCACCGGGCTGCGTCCCCAGATGCCGGACGGCGTGGAGCGCGGCGACCGCGTCTGGCACAACTCCGAACTGCTCAAGCGGGTTGACGAGTTGACGGACTCCTCGCCCTCCCGCTTCGTCGTCGTCGGAGCCGGTCAGAGCGCCGCCGAGAACGTCGCCTATCTGCACCGCCGCTTCCCCGAGGCCGAAGTCTGCGCGGTCTTCTCGCGGTACGGCTACAGCCCCGCCGACGACAGCGCGTTCGCCAACCGGATCTTCGATCCCGACGCCGTCGACCAGTACTTCGCCGCGCCCGAGGACGTCAAGGGCCGGCTCATGGACTACCACGGGAACACCAACTACTCCGTGGTGGACATCGACTTGATCGACGACCTCTACCGGCAGATGTACCGGGAGAAGGTCCTCGGCACCGAGCGGCTGCGCTTCATCAACGTCTCCCGGCTGGTGGACGTCAAGGAGACGCCGGACAAGGCGCGTGCCACGGTGAAGTCCCTCGTCACGGGCGAGGAGACCTTCCTGGACGCCGACGTCGTGGTGTTCGCCACCGGTTACGGCCCCGCCGACCCCGTCGGCCTTCTCGGTGAGGTCGCGGACCGCTGCCTCCGGGACGACGAGGGCCGGGTCCGCGTCGAGCGCGACTACCGCATCGCCACCGCCCCCGACCTGAGCTGCGGCATCTATCTCCAGGGCGGTACGGAGCACACGCACGGCATCACGTCGTCCCTGCTGTCCAACACCGCGATCCGGGTCGGTGAGATCCTGGACTCGCTGCTCGGCCGAGGCGCCAGGTCCGCCTCCGGAGAGCCCCGACCGGGCATGCTCTCCTCGTAGATCAAAGGGATAACGTACGGCGACATGAGCACGACTGGCGATATGAGCACGACCGCGGTTGAGCGCCCGATACCCAAGGAACGAACAGAGGCCCGTCGGCACCGGGCCCTGGGTCTTGGCACGTTGGTGGTGATCCTCCTGATCGTGGGGGTGGTCTCGCTCGCCGTCGGCGCCCGCGCGCTGAGCCCCGCCGAGGTGTGGCACGGGCTGTTCGCGGCGCCGGAATCCGATCAGCGGCTCACCGAGATCAGGCTCATCGTGCACACCGTGCGGGTGCCCCGGACGGTCCTCGCGATCGTGGCGGGCATCGCCCTCGGGATCGGCGGGGCGCTGATCCAGGGGTACACACGTAACCCGATCGCGGACACGGGGCTGCTCGGGGTGAACGCCGGCGCCTCGTTCGCCGTGGTCACCGCGATCGCCCTGTTCGGGTTCACCAACCCCTTCCAGTACGTCTGGTTCGCCTTCCTGGGCGCGGGGGTCGCCGGTGTCGTCGTGTTCGGTCTTTCGAGCATCGGCCGGGGGGCCGGCAACCCGCTGACCCTCGCACTGGCGGGACAGGGGGTCACGGTGTTCCTGGCGGCGATGACCACGGCCATCTCACTCTCGGACCAGAAGTCGCTGAACGCACTGCGGTTCTGGAACTCGGGCTCCGTCGCCGGTGTCGGATTCGGCGTCATCTGGCCGGTGGCCGTGTTCATCGTGGTCGGGCTGGTGCTGGCGCTGACCACACTGCCGGCTCTCAACCTGCTCAACCTCGGCGACGACGTGGCGCGCGGGCTGGGAGTGAACATCGCGCTGAGCCGGACCGTCGGCATCGTAGCCATCACCCTGCTCGCGGGCGCGGCGACGGCGGCGTGCGGGCCCATCGCGTTCCTCGGGCTGATGGTGGCCCATGTCGCCCGCCATCTCACCGGGCCGGACTACCGATGGCTGGTGCCCTACGCGGGTGTACTCGGCGCCCTGATCCTTCTTGTCAGTGACATCGTGGGGCGATTGGTGGTGCGGCCGGGCGAGTTGGACTCGGGCGTCGTCGTCGCCCTCCTCGGCGCCCCGTTCTTCGCGGGCCTCGTGTGGCGTGGAAAGTTCAAGAGCGCATGAGCCGAACAGACGCGGAGAAGGACGCCGGGGCCAAGACCGCGAACGCCCCCCGGACAGACGCCGGGACCGGCGTCCGGCGCGTGAAGCGAGCGGTGGCGCCCGGCGCGCGCATCGGCCAACTGTCGTTCGTATGGCGGCCCTGGATGGTGCTGGTCACGCTGCTGCTGGCGGCAGCGACCTTCCTCGTCTTCTGCGTGTCCATCGGCGTCGGCGACTTCCCCATCGGCCTGTCCCGGGTGATCGCCACGATCCTCGGCCGGGGCGAGCAGGTCGACGAGTTCGTGATCATGGATCTGCGGATGCCGCGTGCCCTCACCGGTCTCGTCGTCGGGATCGCGCTGGGGGTGTCCGGGGCGATCACGCAGTCCGTCGCGCGCAATCCGCTGGCCAGCCCGGACATTCTGGGGATCACCTGGGGCGCCGGCGCGGTCGCGGTGTTCCTCGTGACGGTGTCGGGCAGCACGACCGAGGCGGTCGTCAGCTCCGTGGGCCTGTCCGCCGCGGCGCTCGGGGGCGGCCTCGGTACGGGACTGCTGGTCTACTTCCTGGCGTGGCGGCGCGGGATCGACGGCTTCCGCCTCATCCTCATCGGTATCTCCGTGAGCGCGGTGATGCAGGCGATCACCACCTGGCTGCTGGTCAAGGCCGACATCAGGGATGTCGCGCGGGCCCAGGTGTGGCTGGTCGGCTCGCTGGACAACCGGTCGTGGGACGACGTACGGGTGGCGCTCTGGTGCACGCTCGTCCTCGTGATCGTCGTCGCGGCGGCCACGTTCCAGTTCAAGCCGATGCATCTCGGTGACGAGGTCGCCGCGGGTCTGGGGGTGCGGTACACGGTCGTACGGGCGGTTCTGCTGCTGTGCGCGGTCCTGCTGGCGGCCGTGGGTGTGAGCGCGGCGGGCCCGGTCGCGTTCGTCGCGCTGGTGGCGCCGCAGGTGGCGATGCGTCTGATGCGGTGCCCGACACCGCCGTTGATGGCCTCGGGCCTGGTGGGCGCGTTGCTGCTGATCGGTGCGGACCTGGTCGCGCGTGCGGCGCTGCCGATCACACTTCCCGTCGGTGTGGTCACCGCCGCGATCGGCGGGCCCTTCCTCGTCTATCTGCTGGTGAGGGCGAACCTCAGACAGACGGATAGATGATAAAAAGGTTAGGCAAACCTAATAAGGGGGGCTTGTGGCTGCTCAGTACATCACCGAGACAGAGGCGGAGACAGCGTCGGACGCCGGCTCCGCGCCCAACTCCGGTGCGGGCGACGTCGCGCGGCTGGCAGCCAGAGATGTCATGGTCGGATACGGCGGCCGGACCGTCATCGACGGTCTCGACGTGACGATCCCGCCAGGCGTGATCACCACGATCATCGGCCCCAACGGCTGTGGGAAGTCGACCCTGTTGCGTACCCTGACCCGGCTGCTCAAGCCGGCCAGGGGGACGGTCCTGCTGGACGGCGAGGACATCGCCCGGCTCAGGACCAGGGACGTGGCGAAGAAGCTCGGTCTGCTGCCCCAGGCGCCGGTCGCGCCGGAAGGGCTGACGGTGGCCGACCTCGTCGCCAGAGGGCGTCATCCGCACCAGAGCTGGCTGCGGCAGTGGTCGTCGGACGACGCGGATGTCGTGGAGCACGCGCTGGCCATGACCGGGGTGGCCGATCTGGCCGGGCGTCCGGTCGACTCGCTGTCGGGCGGGCAACGCCAGCGAGTCTGGATATCGATGACGCTGGCTCAGGGCACCGACCTGCTGCTGCTGGACGAGCCGACCACCTATCTGGACCTGGCGCACGCGATCGACGTGCTCGATCTGGTGGACGATCTGCACGAGTCGGGGCGCACCGTGGTCATGGTGCTGCACGACCTGAATCTGGCGACGCGCTACAGCGACAACCTCATCGTGATGCGGGAGGGGGCGATCCTGGCGCAGGGGCATCCCCGTGACGTGATCACCGCCGAGCTGCTGCACGAGGCGTTCGGGCTGCGCGCCCAGGTGATCGACGCACCGGTGGGCGACAGCCCGATCATCGTGCCGCTGGGCCGTACGCACGTTTAGCGTCCGCCCCTCGGGCCAGGATGGACAGGCCCGGATTCCGCTCGCGCGGCCGTCCCGGGACAACCCATGCCGAGGTAAAGGGAATTCGCAAGTTAGGCTAGGCTAACCTCACCCACGCAGGATAAGGTTTGGCTGCCCTAAGACAAGGGTGCCGGTAGCACGAAGGCAAGGGATTCCGGATGCTTCTCCATAGAACGACGCTCGTGAAGCCGTTGCGGCGACTGGCGGCGACACTGTCCGCCGCGGCGCTCGGTGTCGGCCTGCTCGCGGGATGCGGTTCCGACTCGGCGGACAAGCCGAGCGACGACGCCCCCGCCGCCGCTTCCGGCGCGTTCCCGGTCACCGTGGAGCACGCGTTCGGATCCACAGAGGTCACCAAGGCCCCGAAGCGGGTCGTCTCCGTCGGCTACACCGACGACCAGGCCATCCTGGCGTTCGGCATCAAGCCGGTCGGCATGGTCGACCAGTACCCGAACCCGGCGGGCCAGTCCCCCGACATCAACACCCAGTGGCCCTGGGTGAAGGACAAGTGGGGCGACGCCCGCCCCGAAGTCATCATGAAGAACGGCGACTCGGGCCCCAACTACGAGAAGATCGCCGCCCTGCGCCCCGACCTGATCATCGCGGTCTACTCCGAGATCGACCAGGCCGCGTACGACAAGCTCTCCAAGATCGCCCCGACCGTGGGCCGTACCAAGGCCGAGAAGGAGCCCTTCAGCGCCCCTTGGCAGGACAACGCGGTCCATATCGCCAAGGCGCTCGGCAAGGAGGACGAGGGCACCGAGCTGGTGGGGGGCATCCAGGAGAAGCTCGACGCGGCCAAGAAGGCGCACCCCGAGTTCGCCGACCAGACCGCGGTCGTCATCTCCTGGTACAAGAACGCGATCTCGCCGTTCACCTCCACCGACGTACGCGGACAGCTGGTGACGGGCACCGGGTTCACGTACCAGACCAAGATCGATGACATCGCGGACGGCGGCTTCTCCACCGAGCTCTCGCCCGAGCGCATCGACCTGATCGACGTCGACCGCATCTTCGTGGTCAACGACAAGGCGGACACGGAGGCGCTGAACAAGTTCGAGCTGTTCGCCAACCTGCCCGCGGTCAAGAACAAGAAGGTGTCCTACCTGCTGGACAGCGAGGGTCCCGCGATCGGCGCGGCCATGTCCCAGGGCACCCTGCTCTCCCTGCCGTACGCGATCGACGAACTCGTCAAGTCGGTCAAGTAGATCGTAGATCGGTCGAGTAGAGATGACGATGGTGGTCAACCTGTTCCGCTCCCAGTCCAGTTCCGTGTCAGGACCGGTCTCCGGGTGAGCGCCGTCGGCACCCGCGCCGCTCCGGCGGCACTGCGTACGGCGAGCGGAGGCGAGGCCACCCGATGGGTCGTGGCGCACTGCCGCGAGACGCCATGGCTGACGCTGGCCACCGTGCTCACCACGGTGGCCGGCGCGGCGCTCCAGGTACTCCCGGTGCTTCTGCTGGGCCGGGTGGTCGACGGAGTGGTCGCGGGCGACTCACGCTCGGTCCTGGTCACGGTCGCGGTCCTGCTGGGGGCCGCCGCGCTGCTCGGCGCGGCGGCCACCGCCGCATCGACCTATCTGATCGGGCGCCTCGGCGCGGATCTGCTCGCACGGCTGCGGGAACACGCGGTCCGGGCCGTACTGGGAATGCCCAGCGCACGGATCGAACAGGTCGGCAGGGGCGATGTGTTGTCCCGCGTCGGCGACGACGTGGCCGTGCTGTCCAAGGGCATCCGGACAGCCATCCCCACCGTGTTCTCGGCGGGTGTGCTGGTCTTCATCGCCACCGTGGGGATGTTCGGACTGGACTGGCGGCTCGGCCTCGCGGGCGCCGGCGCCCTGCCCGCGTACGCGCTCGCCCTGCGCTGGTATCTCCCGAGGTCCGCCCCCCTCTACCGCGCACAGCGCGTCGCCCAGGCCGATCGCGCGCAGGCGCTGATCAGCGGACTGAACGGCATAGACACCGTACGGGCGTACCGCCTGGAGGAATCCGTCCGCGAGACGGTGACCCGGGAGTCGTGGCGGGTGCGCGATCTCGGTATCGAGGTGTTCCGGTTCTTCGGCCGTTTCGTCGGCAGGGAGAACCGGGCGGAGTTCATCGGGCTCGTCCTGATCCTTGTGGTGGGGTACGCCCTGCTGGAGGCCGACGCCGCGACTCTGGGCGAGGTGTCGGCGGCCCCCCTGATGTTCCACCGGCTCTTCACCCCGCTGGGCGCCATCATGTTCACCTTCGACGAGGCGCAGAAGTCGGGCGCGAGCCTGACCCGGCTGGTCGGCGTGCTGGGGGAGGACACCGAGGACCGGCTGGTCGGCGACGGTTCCGTCGCCCCGGCGGCGGAGTCCGTGCCGTATCCGGTGACGGTGGAGGGGCTGACGTTCAGCTATCCCGACACCGACGAGCCGGTCCTTCGGGACGTCAGCCTGACGATTCCGGCGGGCGGTTCACTCGCCCTGGTGGGGGCGACCGGCGCGGGCAAGTCCACCCTGGCCGCGCTGATCGCCGGCATCGGGACCCCGCAGGCCGGATCGGTACGGATCGGGCCGCACGATCTCGCGGCACTGGACGAGGCGGGCTCGCGCGCCCTGGTGAGCATCCTGACCCAGGAGACGCATGTGTTCTCCGGTCCGCTCGCCGACGACCTGCGGCTCGCCGCGCCCGAGGCGACAGATGCCCAACTCGTGGACGCTTTGCGGACAGTTGGCGCGGGCGAATGGGTCGAGGGGCTGCCCGACGGGCTGAACACCCTTGTCGGCGAGGGCGGCGAACGCCTGGATGTCACCAAGGTCGCCCAGATCGCCCTGGCCCGGCTGGTGTTGAGCCGGTCGCCGGTCGTGGTCCTCGACGAGTCGACCGCGGAGGCGGGCAGCGAGGGCGCCGCCGAGCTGGAACGGGCGGTGCTGGCCGCCTGTTCGGGCCGGACCACGCTGTTCGTCGCACACCGGCTGACCCAGGCGATGGCGGCGGACCGCATCGCCGTGCTGGACGCGGGACGCGTGGTGGAGCGGGGGACCCACCATGAACTGGTGGCCCTGGGAGGCCGGTACGCACGACTGTGGCGGGCGTGGCGGGAAGGTAGCTAGGCCGTCTTGATTAGGCGAGCCTAAGTTAGGTTAGGCTAACTTTCATGTCTGGAAGGGATGCTGAGTCTTCGATGATGGAACCGAGCGCTCGTCTCGTACTGCTCTCCGCCACAGGTCTGGCCGATGTACGCCGACGGGCCGGCGACCACTCCGACCGGACCATCGCGGAAGCGTGCGCCGTCGGCCTGTCGTACTGGGCGACGGGCCGGAGCCCCGACGGCCTGGACCTCGCCCCCGGCACGCTGTTCGCCGACGTCCTCGGCTGGATCGCCAACGGCGGTGCCGCGCCCGGCGATTGGCAGACCGGCACGGACGGCGCGGGCGCCTGGACCATCACCGTCCCCGACGGCGTCACGCCCGCCGACGCGCAACTCGCCCTGGACGACCTCGCCGACTTCCCCGACCGGCCCCTCGGCACCATCGCCCCGTCCGACGCGGCGGCCCGGATCCGGGCCCTGACCGGGTGGAACGACACCACGGCCGACCGGCACCGCCCGACCGTCGTGGAGATGTTCCGCGAGCAGGCGCGTACGAGGCCGGACGCCGTCGCCGTCGTGGACGACAACCGCTCCCTGACCTACCGTCAGACTGCCCAGCTCTCAAGCCAGTTGGCCCACCGTCTGATCGAACGCGGGCTCACCGCCGAACAGGTCGTCGGCATCTCGCTCGGCCGCTCCGCCGAGATGGTGATCGGGCTTCTCGCCGTGCTCCAGGCGGGCTGCGCGTTCGTACCGCTCGATCCGCAGTGGCCCGCAGCGCGCCGAGCCGTCGTCGTGGAGGACGCCCGGGTCGTCCTGCAACTCAACTCCTCGGGCGAGCCCGCTGAGGGAGAACCGGACGCCGAGGCCGTCGATCTCGACGCCTGGAAGTTCGGCTCCTTTCCCACCGAGGGCACCGGGATGTCCGTCTCCGGTGCCGCCCTGGCGTATGTGATCTTCACCTCCGGTTCGACCGGCCGCCCCAAGGGCGCGATGATCCGGCACGAGGCGATCAGCGAGCGCCTGCTCTGGCAGGTCGACGAGATCCTCGGCTTCGGCCACGACGACGCGTCGCTGTTCAAGGCGCCGTTGTCCTTCGACATCTCCATCAACGAGATCTTCCTGCCCCTCGTATCCGGCGGCCGGCTCGTCGTCCTGCGCCCCGGCGGCGAACGCGACCCGCACCAGCTGCTGAGCGTGATCGCCGAGCAGCGTGTCACCTTCACCTACCTGGTGTCGTCCATGCTGGACATCCTGCTGGAGATGGCCGGCGACTCCGGGCGCCTCGACAGCCTGCGCCATGTGTGGTGCGGCGGCGAGGTACTGACCCCGGAGCTGTACGAGCGGTTCCGCACCAAGCTCGACATCCCGCTGTACCACGGCTACGGCCCGGCCGAGACGACCATCGGTGTCTCGCACGTCATCTACCGGGGCGCGGCGGAACGCCTGTCGACATCGATCGGCAAGGCCAACCCCAACACCCAGTTGTACGTGCTGGACGACGAACTGCGCCCGGTCCCCGTCGGGGTCGGCGGCGAACTGTACGCGGGCGGCTTCCTCCTGGGGCGCGGGTACGTCAACGCGCCCGGCCTGACGGCGTCCCGGTTCGTGGCCAACCCGTTCGCCGACGACGGGTCCCGGCTGTACCGCACCGGCGACCTCGCCCGGTACGCCCCCGACGGGTCCCTGGACTTCCTCGGCCGGGCCGACAACCAGATCAAGATCCGCGGCATGCGGCTGGAGATCGAGGACGTCGAGGCCGGCCTCGCGGAATACCCCGCCGTACGCCACACCTGCGTCGTCGCGAAGAAGAACGCGGCGGGCGGCACCTATCTGGTCGGATACGTCATCCCGGCCGCCGGGAGCGAGGATCTGCGGGCGGAGCAGGTCAAGGCGTGGGCCACCGAGCACATGGTCGAGTACATGGTGCCCGCCCACACCGTCGTCATGAGGGAGTTCCCGCTCACCGCGAACGGCAAGCTCGACCGGAACGCCCTGCCCGAACCCGTGATCGGGACCGGCTCCCTCCTTCCGCCCGCCACCGAGGACGAGCGCGTGGTGTGCGAGGCGGTCGCGAAGCTGCTGCGGCTGGACGAGGTCGGGGTCAACCAGGACTTCTTCCAGCTCGGCGGCGACAGCATTCTGGCGATCTCGCTGCTGAGCGCGCTGCGCGAGGCGGGACTCTACGTCACGGCCCGTCAGATCTTCGCCAACAGCGACGTACGGGCACTGGCGGCGGTGGCGAGCCGTGAGGACGTCACCACCGTGGACCGCCGCGACGTGCCGACCGGCCCCGTCGTGGGATCACCCGTCGTGCAATGGCTGGGCGAGACGACGGACGCGATCGACGGCTTCGTACAGTCCGTCGTGCTCAACACACCGGCCGACCTCACCCCGGAAGCGCTCGACACGATCCTCGCCGCCGTCGTGGCACGTCACGACATGCTGCGCGCCGAACTGGTACGTGGCGACCGCTGGAGCTTCGACATTCCGCGGGCGGACATTCCGCGGGCGGCCGACGAGAGCCCCACGGGATGGCAGGACAGCGCCCTTTCGCTGGACGAGTGCGTGGCGCTCGCCACCGGCGGGCTCGCCCCGGACAACGGCGTGATGCTGCGCGCGGTCTGGCGCCGCGAGGCACGGCAACTGGTCGTCGCCGTCCATCATGTGGTGGTCGACGGTGTGTCCTGGCGGATCCTCATGGACGACCTCGCCACCGGCTGGCGTCAGTTCGCCTCGGGCGTGCCGGTCCAACTGCCCCCGGTGGGGACCTCGTTCCGGCGCTGGACGCAGTTGCTGGAGCGCGCCGCGTTCGACGCGGACAGCTCCTACTTCCGGCGTCCCCTGCCGGGCGCGGACGGACCGCTGGGCAGGCGCGAGCTCTCCGCGGACGACACCGTCGCCCGGGAGCGTACGACGACGGTCTCGGCAGGACCCGAGGTCACGGCCGCACTGCTGGGGGAGATCCCGGCGAAGTTCCACGCGGGCGTCAACGACGTCCTGTTGACCGCCCTCGCCGTCGCCCTCGCCCGCTGGCGCCGCGATCTCGGGCAGGACCAGACTCACGCGCACATCGAACTCGAAGGCCACGGCCGCGAGGGACGGTTCGTCGCGGGCTCCGCGGGCTTCGAGCCGGAACTGTCGCGCACCGTCGGCTGGTTCACCACGCTCTTCCCGGTGACAGTCGACCCCGGTACGGCGGGCGACTTCACCGCGCCCGGGTATCTGGCAGCCGCGCTCAAGGCGGTCAAGGAAGACCTCGCCCGCGTACCCGACAACGGCGTCTCCTACGGCGCCCTGCGATATCTGACCCGGTCGGAGTTCGACGCGCCGGCGCCACAGGTGCTCTTCAACTATCTGGGCCGCTTCGACGCCGGAGCCTCCGGCGACTGGCAACTCGCCGGAACCACCGGGCAGTTGGGTGAGAAGCGCGACCCGAGGATGCGCCTGCCGCGCGCCCTGGAGTTCAACGCGATCACCGAACCGGCCCCCAGCGGCGCGTACGAGCTGGTCACCACCGTGTCCTGGCCCGACGGAATGTTCACCGACGAGGACATCACGACCCTCGGCGAGTACTTCCGAAGTGCCCTCACCGGGCTGGCCGCCCTCGACCAGGGCGGCCACTCACCCAGCGACTTCCCCCTGGTGCCGCTCACCCAGGCCGATGTCGACAGCCTCGACGGCCCGGCGCTGCGGGACATCCTGCCGCTGACCCCGTTGCAGGAAGGCCTGTACTTCCACTCGGTCTTCGACGACGACTCGACGGGCAGCTACGTCGAGCAGCAACTCCTCACGCTGGACGGCGAGGTGGACGCCGACCGGCTCGCGGCGGCGGCCACCCGGCTGCTCGCCCTCTTCCCCAACCTGGCCGCCCGGTTCACCGCGCTCGCCGACGGCCGTGTGGTCTCCGTCCTGGACAGCGGTGTGGAAGCCCCCTTCACCACGCTGGAGCGCCCCGGCATCACCGAGGACGAGATCCGCGACCACGCCGAGCGGGACCGCGTCGCCGGATTCGACCTGGCCGCAGGGCCGCTGATGCGCTACACGCTCATCCGCGCCGGCGCGGGCCGGAGCATCCTCGTGCAGACGGTGCATCACATCATCGCCGACGGCTGGTCGGTGCCGCCGATGCTCCGCGCGCTGCTGGCCGAGTACGACGCTCCCGGCACCGTCTACCCGCTCGGCGGCTTCCCGGACTATCTGAGCTGGCTCGCCGACCGTGACGAGGACGAGAGCGACCGCGTATGGCGCGAGGAACTCGCCGAGCTGCCGGGCCCGTCCCTCGTCGCCGAGGGGCACACCCCCTCCGACCGGTTCGCGGACACGGCGCACGAGCCCGAGGACGACATCGACACGGCCGTCCGGACGGCCGGCGTACCCCTGAGCGTGGCCGTGCACAGCGCCTGGGCCGTGACGCTGGGCGGCATCCTGCGGAGCGAGGACGTCGTGTTCGGCTCCACGGTGTCCGGGCGCGACGCGGACGTGCCCGGCATCGGGGACATGGTCGGGCTGTTCATCAACACCATCCCCGTCCGAGCCCGTTGGGCGGCCGGCGACACGGGGCGCGATCTGCTCGCCGCCGTCAGGGAGCACCAGAGCGCCGTACTGCCCCACCAGCACGTGTCGCTCGCGAGGATCGGCCGACAGGCCGGTGTCGGCGCCCTGTTCGACACCCTCGTGGTGTTCGACGTCGCGACCGACGTGGCCGCGCTGCGCGGGCCCGGCGACGGGCTGGGCATCGCCGCCATCGTCAACGAGGGTGCCCCGCACTACCCGTTGACCCTGGTCGTGGAGCGCACGGGCGAAGGGCGCCCGCGCTTCAACCTGATCTACGACGGCGAACTGCTGCGGGAAGCCGGCGCCCAGGCGATCCTGGGTACGTTCACCCGGACCCTCACCGGCCTGCTCACCCGGCCCGACTCACTGGTCGCCGACCTGCCGCCCGGGACCGACCGGCTCCCCGCGCCGATCACCCCGGCCACGCTCGGCGGGCTGTTCGACGCCGCCGCGGACCGCGACCCGGCCGCCACCGCCGTCACCCAGTGCGCCATCGACGGGGGTACGCGCTCCCTGACCTACGGCGAACTGGCAGCCGCCAAGGACGAGTTGGCGTCCGTCCTGCGTACGGCCGGGGTCGGACCCGGCAAGCGGGTCGCCGTCGCCGTCCCGCGCTCCGTCGAACAGGTCGTGGCACTGGTCGCGGTCGTCACCGCGGGCGGCGCGTACGTGCCGCTCGACATGGCGTACCCGGACGAACGGCTGGAGTACATCCTCGCCGACGCAGCCCCGCAGGTCGTGCTCGTCGACCGTGAACAGCGGGACCGCTTCACCCGGTTGCTCACCCGGGCGGGCGTGCCCGCCCGCGTACTCGTCCAGGGCGACGAAGCGCCGGCCGGCCCGGCCGGGACCGCCGAGCCTCAGGCCGACTGGCACGACCCCGCGTACGTGATCTACACGTCCGGATCGACCGGCAGGCCCAAGGGAGTTGTCGTCCCGCACCGCAGTGTGGTGTCGCTGCTCGCCAACACCCAGCCCGACATGGACTTCGGCCCGCAGGACGTGTGGGCGCAGTTCCACTCCTTCTCCTTCGACTTCGCGGTCTGGGAGCTGTGGGGCGCCCTGGCACACGGCGCCGAACTGCTGGTGCCGGAGTACGGGCTGACGCGCTCCCCGGTCGACTTCCACCGGCTGGTGCGCGAGCGCGGGGTGACCGTGCTCAACCAGACCCCGTCCGCCTTCTACCAGTTCATCGAGGCCGACCGGCACGCCGGTGAACCGGTCACCGCCCTGCGCCGGATCATCTTCGGAGGCGAGGCGCTGGATCCCGGCCGGCTGCGCGGCTGGGTCGAACGGCACGGCACCGGCTCGCCGGAGCTGGTCAACATGTACGGCATCACCGAGACCACCGTCCATGTCACCCACCGGGTGCTGACCGGCGACGACTTCGGCCCCGGCGACGACGTCAGCCCGATCGGCGGCCCGATTCCCGGACTGGTCACCCATCTGCTGGACGACCGGCTGCGGCCGGTGCCGCCGGGCCGGGTGGGCGCCATCTACGTCGCCGGCGACCAGGTCTCCCTCGGCTATCTGGGCAGGCCCGGACTCACCGCGGGCCGGTTCGTGGCGAACCCGTTCGCGGACGACGGCTCCCGGATGTACCACACCGGTGACCTGGCCCGGCGCACGCTCGGCGGCGAGCTGGAGTTCACCGGCCGTGCCGACGACCAAGTGCAGCTCAAGGGCTTCCGTATCGAGCTGGGTGAAGTGGAGTCCGCCGTAAGGGAATTGGACGGTGTGGTCGACGTGGCCGTCACGGTCGCGGGGAGCGGTGACCACCTGGTCGCGCACGTCGTGGGCCGGGTGCCCGGCGACGCCGCCGCTCTGCTGGCCACGAAACTGCCCGCGCACATGGTGCCCGGCCGGGTGCTGCCGGTCGACGCCCTGCCGCTGACGGTCAACGGCAAGCTGGACCGCAAGGCCCTGACCGAGCGCGCCGCACAGGCGGAGTCGCGGACGCCCCCGGCCGAAGCCGCCGCCGAGGACGGCACCTCCCTGGCCACGGCCGATTCCGCGCTCGCAGCCCTGGTCGGCATCTTCGCCGACACGCTCCCCGAAACACTCCCCGGCACTTCCGTCCACGCGGACACCGACTTCTTCATGGCCGGGGGCGACAGCATCGTCGCCATCACCGTCATCAACCGGGCCAGGGCACTCGGCCTGCCGATAGCCCCCCGCGACGTGTTCCTCTTCCGGACACCGCGCGCCCTCGCCGAACACCTGGCCACGCGCGCACCGAGGGCCGAGACGCCCGCGCCCGCCCGCTGGGAGGACGGCCCGTTCACACCGACGCCGATCTTCCTGCGCCAGCGCGAACTGGGCGGCTCGCTCGACCGGTTCGCCCAGGCCAGGACAGTGGTCGCGGCTGAGGGCACCGGCTTCGCCGACGTGCTGCGCGCCGCGAACGCCGTCGTCGCCGCACACCCCGCACTGCGGCTGCGGCTGCGCGTCGAGCACGGTGTGTGGGCGCCGCGCACCGAACCCGCCCGCGAGGTCACCGTCGTCCGCGCGGACACCACCGACGCGACGGCCGCGGCCAACGAAGCCGCCGGACGGCTCGACCCCGAGGCCGGTGACGTCATCGCGTTCGCATGGCTGGAGGCGAGCCGCACCCTGGTCGTCACCGTCCACCACACCGCCGTCGACTCGGTGTCCTGGCTGGTACTCCTCGACGACCTGGCCACCGCCATGAGCGGCGGGGAACTGCCCGCGCCGACCACTTCGTACGCCGAGTACGCCGAAGCACTGGCCTCGTGGTCGGTCCGGGCGATCGACGGACTCGGGCACTGGATCAGCACGCTCGACGCCCCCGGGCTGCTGCCGGTGGTCGGGCGCCCGCGCGAGACCACCGTCGTCCTCGCGCCCGGCGTGAGCGACCTCGTGACCCGTGGCGCGACGTCCGCTCTCGGCCTGGGTCTCACCGAGTTGCTGTGCGGCGCCCTGCGCACCGCGCTGACACACATCCAGCGGACGCCCACCGATCTCGCGATCGAACTCGAACGGCACGGCCGGGTCCCCGCCCTCGACCACCACGACTACAGCCGTACGGTCGGCTGGTTCACCTCCATCGCGCCCGTACGGCTCACGGCGCACACCGACCCGGTAGCGGCGGCACGCGAGGTCGCCGAACGCCAGCCGGACGAGCGCGGACACGTGGCGTACGGCCAACTCCGCTATCTCAACCCGCAGACGGCCCCGCTGCTGACCGCCCGCCCGCAGGTGCTGTTCAACTACCTCGGCCGGGGCGGCGAGTCGGCGGCCCTGCGTCTCACCGCAGGCGATCAGGGCAGCCCGTACGCCGTCGAGGTCAACGCCTGGACCGATGACACCACCGGCTCCCTGCACGCGGCCTTCACCCTCGCCGACGGCATCCCCGACGCGATCACCGAGCACTGGCGCGGCGCGCTGGAGCAGATCGCCGACGCCGCCGCGACTGCCGAGCGCACGGCGCCTGTCACCCCCCTCCAGCGCGGCCTGTTCTTCCAGGCCCAGATGGCGGGCACGGCCGGACACTACGTCGCGCAGAGCTACTTCACCTTCGACCGGCGACTGGACACCGACGCGCTGGCCGATGCCATGGCGCACGTGATCGCGCGGCACCCGGTGGTGGGCGCCGGCTTCACCACCGACGACGACGGAAATCCGGTCCAGGTTTTCAAGGCGGGCCGTCGGGTCGGCGTCCGTACCGTCAGGCTGTCCACGGACGCGGAGATCGTTGAGCTGCGCGACCAGGACCGGGACACCGGGTTCGACCCCGGCGAACCACCACTGATCCGGCTGACCGTGGTGCGGCTGCCCGACGACCGGAACGGCCTGCTGCTGAGCTACCACCTGCTGCTGTGGGACGGCTGGTCCCGCGAGATCCTGCTGCGGGACCTGTTCGACGCCTACGAGTCCGTCGTCGCGGGCGAGCCTCTCGACGCGACCCCGGCCACGCCGAGCTTCGAGGAGTACGCGCGAACGCTCGACGCCAAGGACGCCGCCGTATCGGAACGCTTCTGGGCGGAGCACCTGGCCGGCCTCCCCGGCCCGACCCTGCTCGCCGGAGTGGCGCCGACCCTTTCGGACGACCTGCCGGACGCGCTCACGCGCACCCTCCCGGCCGAACTGTCCGACCGGCTGCGGGAAGCGGCCAAGACGCACGGCGTCACCCTCAACTCGGTGCTCACCGGCGCCTTCGGCCTTCTCCTCGGCGCGCACACCGGCCGGAGCGACGCCGTGTTCGGTGTGACCGTCTCCGGTCGCGAGGGCGAGGATCTGTCCGGCATCGTCGGTGTGCTCCTCAACACCGTGCCGATGTGGACGCGCCCACGGCCCGACGACTCCGTCCGCGACTACCTGACGGCCGTACAGACGGCCAGGGTCGAGGCGATGGAGCACGAGCATCTGGGACTCGGCGAGATCCAGCGCGCCAGCGGGCACGACACCCTGTTCGACAATCTGTTCGTGCTCCAGAACTTCCTGGACATGGACGCCTTCGCCGAGATGAACGCCAGGCACGGCATCGAATCGGTCAAGGCCGACGACTCCACGCACTACCCGTTCACCTGGGTCGTCACCCCCGGCGACCGGCTCACGGTCAAGCTGGAGCACCGCGACGGCGACAACGGGAACGCCCGTCGCCTCCTGGACGACTACCTGCGCGTGCTCGACGACCTGGCCCGGTCGGCAGGGCCGGTGGGCGCTCTGCGGGGGGTGGGACAGGAGCCCTCGCGGGGTGAGCGCACGGAGGTCGGCACGGACACCGTCGTGGACCGGTTCGACCAGGCGGCGGACCGTGATCCCGAGCGGGTCGCGCTCGTCGCCGACGGCTCCACCATGACGTTCGCGGGGCTCCGGGACCGCAGCCGCGCGGTGGCGGGCGTGCTCGCCGGGCGGGGCATCGGCCCCGAGACGACCGTGGCTCTCGCGGTTCCGCGTTCGCTCGACTCGATCGTGGCGCTGTTCGCCGTGCTGCGTGTCGGCGCGGCGTACGTTCCCCTGGAGCTGGACCACCCGGACGAGCGGATCGCCGCGATCGTCGCGGACGCCCGCCCCGACGTGACGCTCACCGTGAGCGCCGTGTCCCCCCGGCTCACCGGCGACCTGATCGAACTGGACCGGCCTCTCCCGGAGGCGGAGCCGTACACGACGTTCGCCCCGGACGACCCGGACCGGCTGCGGCACCCCGCGTACACGATCTACACCTCGGGATCGACAGGCAAGCCCAAGGGCGTGGTCACCGAGTACGCCGGGCTCACCAACATGCTGATCAACCATCAGCGCCGGATCTTCGAGCCCGTCCTCGCGGAGCACGGCCACCGGACCTTCCGGATCGCCCACACCGTGTCGTTCGCGTTCGACATGTCGTGGGAGGAGCTGCTCTGGCTCGCCGACGGCCACGAAGTGCACATCTGTGACGAGGAGTTGCGCCGTGACGCGCCCCGTCTCGTCGAGTACTGCCTCGATCACGGGATCGACGTCATCAACGTGACGCCCACCTACGCGCAGCAGTTGGTGGCCGAGGGGCTGCTCGACAACCCCGAACGGCGGCCGGCGCTGGTGCTGCTCGGCGGCGAGGCGGTCACGCCCACGCTCTGGCAGCGGCTCGCCGAGACCGACGGCACGGCGGGCTACAACCTGTACGGACCCACCGAGTACACCATCAACACCCTTGGCGTCGGCACCTTCGAATGCCAGGACCCGGTGGTGGGTGTGGCGATCGACAACACCGAGGTGTACGTACTGGACCAGTGGCTGCGGCCCCTGCCGGACGGAGTGCCCGGTGAGCTGTACGTGTCGGGCATCGGCATCGCGCGCGGCTACCTCGGGCAGTCCGCCCAGACCGCCCACCGCTTCGTCGCCTGCCCGTTCGGCGAACCGGGCGAGCGCATGTACCGCACCGGCGACCTGGTTCTCCGGCGGCCCGACGGGAACCTGACGTATCTGGGCCGTACCGACCAGCAGGTCAAGATCCGGGGCCACCGGGTCGAACTGGGCGAGGTCGAGGCCGCGTTCGCGGCGCACCGGGCCGTACGGTTCGCCGCCGCGGTCGCCCAGCCCGACCCGCAGGTCGACGGCGCCTACCGGCTGGCCGCGTATCTCGTGCTGGACGGCTCGGACTTGGCGGAGGTCGCCGCCGAAGTGGGCGCCGCGCTGCCGGACTTCCTGCGTCCGACGCATTACGCCCAGGTCGACGGCATCCCGCTGACGGTGAACGGGAAGGCTGACACGAAGGCGTTGCCGGAGGCCAAGCCGCTCGGCGCGCTGACCACGGCGGGCGAGCGCGGCCCGGAGACGGAGACCGAGACCACGGTCTGCGAGTTCTTCGCCGAGGCCCTAGACCTGGACGACGACGAGGTGAGCGCGGTGGGCGACTTCGTGTCCCTCGGCGGGCACTCCATGCTGGCGGTGCGGCTGATCGGGCTGCTCCGCCGCGAGTACGGACCTGTGGTCACCATCCGTGATCTGCTGACCCTGCGAACCCCGGAAGCGATTGCCCGCCACCTTGACGAAAACATCTGACACCCAGCGGTCCCGACCCGGGGCCGGCATCCTGCGGACCGCGCTGCGCCGCAACGTAGGCGCGATGACCCGCGGCACGGTCCTCATGGGCCTGTACCAGGCGGGGGAGACGGCCTTTCCCATCGCGCTCGGCCTGATCGTCGAGCACACCATGCAGGACCGGAGCCCCCGGGCTCTCGGTCTGTCGATCGCCGCGCTGGCCGTGATCATCACGACCGTGTCGCTGTCGTGGCGGTTCGGCATGCGCACCCTGCAGAAGGCCAACACGACGGAGGCGCACCGCTGGCGGGTGCGGGTGGCGGAGTGCGGACTCCAGCCGGTGGCCAGGGACGTCGACCTGAAGTCCGGCGAGGTGCTGACCATCGCCACCGAGGACGCCGACCAGACCGCCGACATCGTCGAGGTGGTGCCGCTGCTGATCAGCTCGCTGGTCGCGGTGGTCGTCGCGGCGGTCGCGCTGGGTATGGCCGACATCCGGCTCGGTCTGCTGGTGATCGCGGGGACCGTCGCGATCCTGTCGATCCTGGCCGTGATGTCACGGCGGATCGGCGCCAGTACGCGGGAGCAGCAGGCCAGGGTGGCGCGGGCGGGCGCGAAGGTCGCCGACCTGATCACCGGCCTGCGCCCGCTGCACGGCTTCGGCGGCAACCACGCGGCGTTCCTCTCGTACCGCGAGGTCAGCTCGGACGCGAAGCGCCAGGCGATCACCGTCGCCAGGGTGAACGGCGCCTACGCGGGCACCGCGCTGGCGCTCAACGCGGTCCTCGCCGCCGCGGTGACCCTGACGGCCGGCTGGCTGGCGTTCGGCGGCCGGATCAGCATCGGGGAACTCGTCATGGCCGTGGGCCTCGCGCAGTTCATCATCGAACCGCTCAAACTCTTCTCGGAGATGCCGAAGTACGTGATGATGGCGCGCGCGTCGGCCGAGCGCATGGCGCTGGTGCTGTCCGCGCCGCCGGTGACGACCCCGGGGGCGGAGCGTCCCGCCCCGGGCGGGGACCTGGAGATCGACTGCGTACGGTACGGGAGCCTGCGTCAGCTGAAGTTCCAGGTGCCGGCGGGCGAGTTCGTGGCGATCGCCGTCTATCAGCCGCGCGCCGCCGCCGATCTCGCGTCGGTCCTCGCCGTCAACGTCCCCCCGGACGCGTACGAGGGCACGGTACGGGTCGGCGGGCAGGCCATCACGGACCTGTCGGTCGAGGCGGTCCGCGAGCACCTGCTGGTGAACCCGTACGACGCTGAGATCTTCGCGGGCACCCTCCGCACGAACATCGACCCCTCGGGCACCAGCCCGCTGGTCCCCGAGGCGGTCGAGGCGTCCATGCTGACCGATGTGGTGGCACTGCACCGTGACGGGCTGGACTACGGCGTCCGCGACCGGGGCGCGAACCTCTCCGGGGGACAGCGCCAACGGCTGTCCCTGGCCCGCGCGTTGGCCGCCGACAGCGACGTGCTGGTGCTGCACGATCCGACGACGGCGGTCGACGCGGTCACCGAGCAGCTCATCGCGCGCAACATCGCGAAGCTGCGGCGTGGCCGTACGACCGTCGTCCTCACCAGCAGTCCGGCGCTGCTGGACGCCGCCGACCGTGTCCTCGTCCTGGATGACGGCGCCATCACGGCCGAGGACACGCACCGGAACCTGCTCGCCACGGACGAGGAGTACTGCCTGGCCGTGGCGCGGTGAACTGCCGTGCCCTGCCGGAGACCTCGTCCTGCCGGCGGCGCGGTGTCCCGGGCGGGGCTCCGCTCAGTCGAGCGCCCAGGCGACATCCCTGACCAGGGCGTGCCGCCAGCCCACCCGGTCGTGGCCCGACGGCGACCGGGACACGCGCACGGTCGCACCGGCCTCTTCGGCCAGGGTCTCGGTCAGCGCGCAGTGGGGCAGCATCGCCGTCTCGTGTTCCCCCACGTCGAACGCGCACCGCAGCCCGGACAGGTCGGGGAGCTCCCGCAGGCGCTCCGCGAGTGTGCCGCCGACCGGCCCGCCCAGGGGGTCCGCCTGAGCCATGGCCCCGGGCGTCCACCAGAACGACCCCGACTGGCAGGCGACCCGGGAGACCAGGTCCGGGAACTCAAGCGCCGCGTACAGCGCGCTCAGCCCGCCGAGGCTCTGTCCGGCGACCACCAGCCGGTCGAGGTCGGCGGGTACGCCGGTCTCCGCCACCAGCGGCAGCAGTTCGTCCCGTACGGCCTCCCACAGCTCCGGCCGGCACCCGAACTCGGCCTCCCTGTCCTTGGTCGGCAGGAAGACCAGGGTGGCGGGGGGCATCTCACCACTGGCGACGGCCGAGTCGAACGCGGTCATGGCCGGGTGCAGATACAGCCAGTCGTCCCCGTCGAGCAGGAGGACCACCGGTCCGCCGCCGCCTGCCGGATGGACCCGTACGGTGCGCCGGCCGCCGAGCCGTTCGCTGCTCCAGCGGACGCGGGTACGGGGGAGTGGCAGGACGTCGTCGGTGCCGACGGCCGGCCAGTGTGGCTGAGGAGTACTGTCCGGGACCGCAGCCACGGACCGGTCGCCGCCGGCGCCGTCCGGGTTGAACGGATCCGCGAACGTGGCTTCTCCCGCGAGGAGTTGATAGGTCACCCGCAGCCGCGCCGGCATGGGCACCTCGGCGTACCAGCAGTCCGTCCCGCGCCATCTTCGCAGGGGAACGGGATCCGACCAGCTCTCGAAGACGACGCTCGCCGGAGATCCGCGCCACAGGAACAGGGCCAGCCAGCCGCCGTCGTCGGCGGGCACCGCGACGGGCGTCCGCGCCGCCGCCCAGAACTCGTCCGTGCCTGGTTCGCCGGGCAGTCCGAAAGCGACGAAGGCGTTGTCCTCGTCGGCCGCGAGGCGCATGAACGTCTCCTTGTGAGAGGGAAGGGGAAACGTTAGGCTCCCCTTTGATTAGGCGAGCCTAACCTAACGTTAGGTCTCCCTTCTGTTGGACCCTAGGAGGCACTGAGACATGAACACCAACCCCTTCGACGACCCCGAAGGCCGTTTCCTGGTCCTGGTGAACGACGAGGGGCAGCACTCGCTCTGGCCGTCCTTCGCCGAGGTGCCCGGGGGATGGAAGATCGTCCTGGCCGAGAACTCCCGTGACACGTGCCTGGAGTTCATCGAGACCCACTGGACCGATCTGCGTCCCCGGTCCCTCGCGGCGTCCTCGGACGGCTGACCTTCCGGGAGCGGTACGCCACCGATGCTCTGCGCCAGACTGACGAACGCGCGCTTTCTCACCATGGATCCGGACCACCCCGTCGCCCATGACCTGGGCATCTGGCGGGGCCGGATCGTGGGTTTGGACGAGGCCGTGACCTCGCTGCCCGCGCGTGAGGTGATCGACCTTCAGGGCGCCACCGTGCTCCCCGGGTTCATCGACGCCCATGTCCATCTGGCCTGGGCGGGGCTCAAGGAGAACACCCTGAGCGTCGCGGGCCTCACCCGGATCGAGGACGTGCTCGCCGTCGTGGCCGGGGCCGTCGCCCGCGAGCGCTCACCGGGTGCCTGGGTGAGCGTCGCGGGCTACGACCAGCGGGCTCTCGGCCGTCATCTGACCGCCGCCGAACTGGACATGGTCAGCCTCGGACACAAGGTGTTCCTGCTGCACGACTCGGGGCACGGCTGCGTGGTCAACTCCGCCGTTCTCGGGCTGCTTCCCGCCGCCCTTCCGCACGAGAACGGCTTCCTCGCCGAGGGCGCGATGGGCGCCGCCCGCGCTCTGCGCCCGCCCCACACCCAGCGGGAGCTCGCGGAGGCGATCGGGCGCGCCGGCCGGACCTGTCTGGCCGAGGGCGTCACCGCCTGCGCCGAGGCCGGTATCGGCGGCACCCTCTTCGGCCACAGCCCCGTCGAGCTGGGTGCCTACCAACTCGCCCGCGAAGAAGGCCTGTTGCCACTGCGGGTGCAGCTCATGGTGGCCGCCGAGCGGCTGCGCCCGGCCGCCGGGCACGAGGCCGACGGCATTCCCCGGGCGCTCGACCTCGGCCTGCGCACCGGGTTCGGCGACGGGCGGCTATCCGTGGGCGCGCTGAAGGTCTACACGGACGGCGGGATGATGGCCCGGACCGCAGCGCTCGGTGACCCGTACGAAGGACTCGGCCACACCGGCCAGTTGCAGGACGACCCGGACGTGCTCGCCGACACGATCGTGGACGGACATCTCGC
This sequence comes from Streptomyces sp. NPDC058665, assembly GCF_042714995.1. NCBI lineage: Bacteria > Bacillati > Actinomycetota > Actinomycetes > Kitasatosporales > Streptomycetaceae > Streptomyces > Streptomyces sp. NPDC058665. The sequence continues at coordinate 136,865 of NZ_JBHXRX010000010.1, read as the reverse complement.
CGGCTGGCAGCTCGCCGTCCACGCCATCGGCGACCGCGCGGCCCAACTCGCCCTGGACGCCCTGGAACGGGCCCAGCGCCTGCGACCGCGCCCCGGCGCCAGGCACCGGGTCGAACACGCGGGACTGATCCGCCCCGACCAGCTCCCGCGCTTCGCGCGGCTCGGGCTCAGCGCCGTCGTCCAGCCCGGCTTCCTGCGGTACTTCGGGGACGACTACGCGGCGGTCATGGGCGCGGAACGGGCCCCGTGGCTCTACCGGGGCAGGGCGTTCCTGGACCACGGCATCCCCCTCGTCGGCAGCTCCGACCGGCCCGTCACGGACGGATCCCCGCTGCGAGCGGTGCAGTTCATGGTCGAACGCGCCTCCGAGTCGGGGCAGTTGATCGGCCCGGAGGAGGGCATCACCGTGGCCGAGGCACTACACGCCTACACGGTCGCAGGCGCCTTCGCCTGCCACTGGGAGGAGCACGTGGGAAGTCTCACCCCGGGCAAGTTCGCCGATCTGGTGGTGCTCGGGGACGACCCCCTGCGCGTCGACACCTCCCGGATCGGAGACATCGAGGTGGTGGCGACGTACGTCGACGGCAGCCCGACGGAGAAGCAGCCCGACGGAGAAGACGGCCGAGGCTGCCCCGAGCTGGACTCGCAAGTAAGGTAAAGCTAACCTAATCTCGTTTGTTTCGTCGGAGTGACACGGCGTCTAGCCGCTTCTCCGATCGTGGAACCGAGGAAGGAAAGCCTTGATCACGGCTACGCCGCCCGCCCCGCTGCCGTACGCGCCGTACGCGCCCCTCGCGCCGACGCCCTCCGTACGTCCCGCCCGCGCGCGGGACGCGCCCGCGCTCGCCGCGCTGTCCCAACCCTTCGTGCGATCAGGGGCGTTGCGGGAACGGCCCGCCTCGCTCTACGCCACCCACGCCGCCGACTTCCTTGTGACGCGGAGCCGCCCCGAAGGCCCGCTCGACGGCTGCGTGGGCCTGCGCGTGCACCCGGCGGGCCCGGGGGAGGGCGGTCGCGGAGCGGTGGGCGTTCTCTACAACTTCTGTGTGGCCGGGCAGCGGCAGGGGCACGGAGTGGGGGCCGCCCTCCTGCGTGCCGTGCTGGCCGTGGCGCGCGCCCGGTCGCTGGGCGCGCTGTACACGGCGACGACCGGCGGCGGTGGCCTGTTCCTCCGGTACGGCTTCGCGCCCACGACGGCGCTTCTGGCGCCTCCGGCGTGGGCCGAGTCCCTGGATCCCCGGCGCAACGCGCGGATTCTCACGAAGGCTCTGTGACCTCGATGGTCAACTCCCCGGCTCGTTCGGCCCGTTCGGCAGGGCGGGCCGGGGATCAGCCGGTGCCGGGAACCACCGTGGTGCCGGGACCGGTCGTGTCGAGCACGCCTCGCAGTACGGCGTGCGGCACGCGCCCGTCCAGTACCTGGGCCCGTCCCACACCGCCTCGGACGGCCCGCAGGCAGCCCTCCATCTTCGGCAGCATCCCGCCTGCCAGCCCCGGCAGCATCCCGTCCAGCGCGTCGGCGGTCACGCGCTCGATCACCTCGGTGCTGTGCGGCCAGTTCTCGTACAGCCCCGCCACATCGGTGAGCATCACCAGCCGCTCGGCGCCGAGGGCCACGGCCAGGGCCGAGGCCGCGAGATCGGCGTTGACGTTGTAGACCTCTCCGCCCTCGCCGCGGGCCACCGGGGAGACCACCGGGATATGGCCGTCCTTCAGGAGGGCGTGCGTCATGCCCGGGTTCACGTCCACGATGTCGCCCACGAGGCCGATGTCGACCGGCCGGCCGTCCACCCTGGCCGACCGCCGTACGGCTGTCATCGTGTGCGCGTCCTCACCGGTCATGCCCACGGCGAAGGGAGGCCCGCAGGCGTTGATGTGGCCGACCAGCTCCCGTTGGACCCTGCCCGCCAGCACCATGCGTACGACATCCATGGTCTCCGGCGTGGTCACCCGCAGGCCCGCCTCGAACCGGGTCTCCAGGCCGAGGCGGTCGAGCATCGCGCTGATCTGAGGGCCGCCGCCGTGCACGACGACCGGGCGCAGGCCCGCGTGCCACAACTCCACGACGTCCTGGGCGAATGTGCGCCGGAGTTCGGTGTCCACCATGGCGTTGCCGCCGAACTTGACGACGACTACGGCGCCGGCCGGGCTCAGGCCGGCACTTGTACCGTTCACGAGCTGTACGTGCTCCGGCAGGGGCGTCGCGGCCCGCTCGGTCATGGTCTCCGGCTCCAGTGGTGTCGGTGGGTAAAGGGGCAGGCTGCGGGAGACCCCGTCCAAGCGTTCGTTAGCTTAGCCTAACCTAAATAACAACTCAGGCGTCGCCTTGGCTGGTTGCGGGCTCCCCTTGTCTTGTTGAAGGTGCAACCATTGGCCGGTCTCTGGCCGTGGGCCCGAGCGCTCTCCCCAACTCCCCACAAAGGCGGACCACATGACCCTGCGTATGCTCCAACCCACCGGAACCGCCGCCGCTGTGACGGCCGGCGCTCTGCTCGGCCTGCTGGCCGTGGCACCCTCCGCGACGGCGAGCGCGCCGGCCGGCGAGGCCTCCTTCTACACGGGAGCCCAGCAGACCGGGGACAAGACCGCGGTCGACTTGGAAGCGGTCGGCGTCTGCCAGTCACTGACGCGGTCGGCCCTGTCGGCCGTCAATCTGTCCGACCGGAACATCGAAGTCTTCTTCCGCCCGGAGTGCGAGACCGGAACACCCGCCGCGGCCGGCGACATCTCCTACGTACTCGGCAGCCTCCACACCGGGTCGTTCCCCTTCCCGGCCCTGAGCTACCGGGTCCGCCCCGCGGTCTGAGCCGGCCCCGCCGGAACCGATCACCATGCGGGCCGCGTCTGTGGCTGGCATGGGCGGATATCCAGCGGGACGGGACCTGAGCACCACTTCACGGACGGCCGGCGGTGCCGGATGTCTCCTCGCCGTCCTCGGTGCGGCGGCGGCGCCGCTCGTATGGGCACCACAGGCGCAGCTGAGTATCGAGGGCGGGTTCGAGGGCAGCGCCCGTGATCTGAGCGTGCTCTATGTCGACCTCCCGCTCATCGCGCTCGGCGGCGCCCTGCTGCCTCTTCTGGCCTGGGCCCTGACCAGGCGTTGGACGGGCAGGCCCTGGGTCGCGGTACTCGTCGCCGTGACCGCGCTCGCGCTCGGGATCTGGGGCCTCACGCAGTGGTGGACCCCACGGCACGGAGACCCGGGCGACGCCCTCGGCATCTGACGCTCCGGTCACCCGACCGGACGCGCTGGGCAGGGCCCCGGCGGCCCAGGGCCGCCAAGATGGAGCGTGCCGGGCCCCCTCCGCCGCATGGGCGAGGTCGGTGATGCCCGGCGTACGTGTGACGTCCGTGCACCGGTGCCCCGTGCGAGGAGAGGTATGACCGAGACCGAATCCGAGAGGGCCGGGAGCGGTCGGCCCTCGGCGCAGCCCGGCCCGATCCCCGTACCCGACCTCCGGCTCGTCGGGGCCAACCCGGATTTCTGGTACCCCGTCGAGCTGTCCAAGAAGGTGCGCAGGAGGCGGGTGCTCGCCACCGCGTTCGCCGGTGAACGCATCGCGCTCTACCGGGGAGACAGTGGCACCGTCTACGCGATCGAGGACCGGTGCGCCCACCGCCAGGTGCCGCTCAGCATGGGCGTCGTGGAGGGCGAGAAGCTCCGTTGCTGCTATCACGCGTGGGCGTACCGCGGCGACGGCCGTATCTCGCAGATCCCGTATCTGTCCAAAGGCGACGGGCGCCCGCCGCGTGGCGTACGCGGTTACCCCGTCCGTGAGGCGTACGGCCTGGTGTACGTCTTCCCCGGCGACCCGGAGAAGGCGGTGGCCACCCCGCTGCCCGAGCTGCCGGCCTTCGGCTCGCCGAAGTACCGGACCATGACCTTCTCCCGGACCGTGCGCTGCCACTACTCGTTCATGCACGAGAACCTGCTCGACATGAACCACCAGTTCCTCCACCGTGGCGTCGTCGGCAAGCTCCACCCCGAGCTGCTCGGATACGAGACGGACGCGCGGTCCGTGGAGGCCAGGTACCTGTTCACCCACACCGGGGGGAAACGGAACCGCGGCGCCGGCCTGCTGGCCAACGAGGGCATCGGCGGAGGCAACTCCAGCGACGTCATGACCATCCGCACCGGATACCCGTACCAGACCCTCGACCTGGTCCCGGAGGGCGCGGACCATCCCGCCTTCCGTCTCTGGGTCGCGTACGTCCCCGAGGACGCGGAGCAGCGCAGGTGTCACGCCTACGGCCTTCTCATGATCGAGAAGCCGGGCATTCCCGGCGCCCTCCAGCTGGCCTGGCCGCTCATCAGGCGCTTCACCGAGCGGGTGTTCGCGGAGGACCGCCTGGCCGTCGAGGCCGAGCAGCGGGCGTGGGACGAGCAGGGCAGGGACCTCAACCACGAGATCTTCCCCCTGATCCTCGATCTCCGTGAGGTGCTGCGGACCAACGGCGTCCCCATCGACCCCCGGGCCGCCGCCTGTGGCACCGCCGCGGCGTGCGACGGCCGGGCCCCGACCCTCGGGGACCGCCCTGCGGCGCGCCGCTGAGATCTAACGGACAAACAGGGATGAAATGGAGGGATGTATTCATTTCGTAGCCTGCGGCGGGAGAACTGAGATGCGCGTGATGCTCGTTCACCCGAGTGCGCTGATGTACTCGGAGATCTTTCTGCGGCTGGAGCCCCTGGGCCTGGAACGCGTCGCCGCGGCGGCCCGCGACGCGGGCCACGAGGTCCGGGTGGTGGACCTGCAGGTGCTCTCCCGCTCGTTCCTCGACCGGGAGATGGCCGAGTTCGCCCCGGAGGCGCTGGGCATCTCACTGAACTACCTCGCGAACGTCCCCGAGGCGATCGAGCTCGCGCACCAGGCCAAGGCCATGTTCCCCGGGTGCTTCGTCTTCTTCGGCGGGCACAGCATCTCGTTCATCGCCGAGCATGTGCTGGCGCAGGCCGACGGAGCGGTCGACGCGATCGTCAGAGGAGAGGGCGAGCCCGCCGTTCCGCTCCTGCTGGACGCGGCACGGGACGGCGGGCTGAAGTCGGTCCCCGGCGTCGTCTGCGCGGAGGGCCGGGGGCCGGCCCCCAAGCTGCTGGACACCCTGGACGAGCCTCTGCCGGCCCGCGACCTGATGCGCAAACGCAACCGTTACTTCATCGGCGAGCTCGACCCGTGCGCCTCCATCGAGTTCACCCGAGGCTGCCCCTGGGACTGCTCGTTCTGCTCCGCGTGGACGTTCTACGGACGCAGTTACCGCAAGGCGTCCCCGCAGGCCGCCGGGGCGGAGATGGCGTCGATCCGGGAACCGAACGTCTTCATCGTCGACGACGTGGCGTTCATCCGGCCCGAGCACGGCCACGGCATCGCCGCCGAACTGGAACGCCGCAAGATCCGCAAGCGCTACTACCTGGAGACCCGCAGCGATGTGCTCCTGCGGAACACGGAGGTCTTCGAACGATGGGCGCGGCTCGGACTGCGCTACATGTTCCTGGGCATGGAGGCGATCGACGCCGAAGGGCTCGATCTCTACCGCAAGCGCGTCACCCCGGACGACAACTTCCGGGCCCTGGAGCTGGCGCGCAGCATGGGCATCGTGGTGGCCATCAACCTGATCGTCGATCCCGCGTGGGACGAGGAACGGTTCCGGGTGGTACGCGAGTTCGCGCTCGCCGTACCGGAGATCGTGCACCTCACCGTGATGACGCCCTATCCCGGCACCGAGATCTGGCACACGGAGGCCCGCCAGCTCACGACGCGTGACTACCGGCTCTTCGACATCCAGCACGCCGTCGTTCCCACCACGCTGCCCCTGGACGTCTTCTACCGCGAACTGGTGCGCACCCAGGCGGTCATCAACCGCAAACACCTGGGCCTGCGCACGGCGTTCGGCGCGCTGGGCGTCCTCGGCCGCAACCTGATGCGCGGCCAGACCAACTTCGCCCGCATGCTCTGGAAGTTCGGCAGCGTCTACAATGTCCAGCGCCAACTCGCCGACCACCAGCGGCTTGTGCGGTACGAACTGCCGCTGCCGCCCGCCCGCGAAGCCCCTGTGGGCCGGGAGGAGCTGTACATCCACACGAAGGCCGCCACCCACTCCCGCCGCCAGACCGACCCGGAGCCCGAGCCCGGCTGACGGGCCCGCCGAACAACAGGACTTGGGACGGTTACGACGCCACCGGCTCCAGCCGCTCCTCAACGGTGTCTGCAGCACCGTCAACAACGACTGGACCTGCCAACGGGGACCGGCGCGAGCCGCTGGAGTTGGGTGACATGGCTGGGGTTCAGCTCGTCGAGCGAGCCCACCCCGAGCAGCTTCATCGTGCGGCGAAGCTGATCCGCGAGGATCCAGACCGCCCGGTCGACGCCTTCGCGGCCGCCGGCCATGAGGCCGTAGAGGTAGGCGCGGCCGATCATCGTGAAGCGCGCGCCCAGCGCGACACTCGCGGCGATGTCCGCGCCCGACATGATCCCCGTGTCGACGCCGACCTCGACGTCCCCGCCCACCTCGCGCACCACGTGCGGCAGAAGCCGGAAGGGGATGGGCGCGCGGTCGAGCTGCCGTCCACCGTGGTTGGAGAGCACGATCGCGTCGACGCCGAGATCAGCCAGCTTGCGGGCGTCCTCGACGGACTGGACACCCTTGATCGCGATCTTCCCCGGCCACATGCCCCGGAACACATCGAGGTCCTCGACTCGGACGGCCTCATCCATCTCCGAGGCGGTGGAGATCACCGAACTCCGCGCGGTCATCGAGGGGTTGTGCGCGGCGAAGGCGGCCCAGCGCGCCACCGCCGGTGAACGCGCCGAACTGCGGACTCTGGACGCCCGGATGCGCGCGGCCGTCGAGGCCGGGGACACCACGGCGTACAGGAATCTGAGCGAGACGGGGCACCAGGCGATCAGGGAGATAGCGGCGCAGGCGACGGCGGTCGACGTGCTCGACCGGCTCCGCTACCGCGGCGTCCGCTACCAGTTCAGCGTGGCGCGGCTGCCCGGCCGCCCCCGGCAGGGCGCCGAGGAGCACAGCGCCATCGTGGAAGCGGTCGTCGCGGGGAAGGCGGACAAGGCGGAGTACGAGATGCGCTCGCATCTGAGGAGCGTGATTGGCGCGCTGTACGACCTCCAGAGCCACGGGGGTCTGTACGGCGTCCCGGGGTCGACGGAGCGCGCGGCACCGCTCAAACTCCCCTGACGAGCGGGCGGGTTGCGGCCCGAACGTCTGTGGCCCGAGCCGCTTTTCGCGGCTTGGGCCACAGATGTGCACGGACAGATCAGACATCGCGCTGTCCCGCTATGTCCCGTGCCGTGCGGGCGGCTCTCCTCTCCGTGTCGGCGAGGGCGCCGCCGCCCACCCCGAACAGCCCCTGGCGAAGGAACACGGCGAGTCCGTGCGCGGCGCCGGCGACACGGAGCAGCAGGTCGAACGCGTCGTCCGGGTCCGGGGCCAGCCGGCGGACCACGGGCAGCAGGATCCCGGCCACCTCGTCGCCCGCCGCGGCCAGCCCGGCGAACTTCGACTTGTCGAGGCCCGCGTTGAAGGTGATGTCGAAGAGGGCCGGCTCCTCGGCCGCGAAGCGGACATAGGCGGAAGCGAAAGCGGCCAGCTGCTCGACGGGGTCCGCACTGCCGCCGACAGCCACGGCGAACCGGTCCCGCTGCTCGCGGTATCCCTTCGCGGCGAGCTCGGCCAGCAGCGTCTCCCGGTCGGCGAAGTGCTTGTACGGCGCCGCGACGCTCACCCCCGCCCGGCGGCTGGCCTCGGCCAGGGTGAATCCGTGCGGCCCCCGCTCCCCGACCAGGTCGAGCGCCGCACGCAGCAGCGCGTTGCGCAGATCTCCGTGATGGTGGCCGACGGGGCGCCGCTCGACAGGAGGAGTCATGGGTTAAGGTTAACATCGCTTACTAGGTAATAGCCATTAACCATGGGGGCCGTCATGACCACTGTCCGTTTCCACCACATCAGCCTCTCGGTCGCCGACCTCTCCGCCCAGGAAGCCTGGTACGGCGACGCCTTCGGGCTCACGCGGGTGGAGGAGCGCCTGGAGATGCCGGAAGCGGGTCTGCGTACCGTCGTCCTGAGTGACGGGGCGGGCCTGCGCGTGGAATTCGTCCAACGGCCCGGGTCGGCCCCGGCCTCGTACACCGACCCCTTCGCCGCCACCGCCGTGCAGACCTTCACGCACCTGGCGCTTCAAGTCCCGGATCTCGACGCCGTGTTCGCGCGCCTGACCACCGAATGCGGCGCGACCCAGGTCTCGTCCCCCGGACCCGGCGTGAGCGAGGGCATGCGCTACGCGTACGTCGCCGATCCGGAGGGCAACCTGCTGGAGCTGATCGAGACGAATCAGCGAGGCTGAGAGGCGAGGAGCAGGGCCGTCGCGCTCGCGGCGTCGGTGATCTCTCCCGTACGCACCGCCGCGACCGCGTCGGGCAGCGAACGCCGGTGGACGGTCATGCCGGCTTCCGCCCCGTCCCTGCGCATCGTGCCGGGCCGCAGATCGGTGGCGAGCATGAGATGGGTGCGCGCGGTGGTGAGGCCGGGCAAGGGGTCGATCACGCCCAGTGTGTCCACGTGCGCGGCGGTCAGACCCGTCTCCTCCTCCAGCTCGCGCAGGGCGGCCCGGTAGGGGTTCTCGCCGTCCGTCCCGCCGCCGGGAAGATGAAGCATCCGGCGGCGCTGGAGATAGAAGTCGTCCTCGACCAGGACGACTTGGCCGTCTGTGTCGAGTGCGACGACGCGTACGCCGTCATCGACCGAGACATGTTCGTACGCGCCGGCCGTACCGTCCGGCAGCCGCACCGCGTCCCGACGTACCGTCAGAACCGGCCCCCGGTGCACGATTTCCGACCCCAGCAACTCCCACCCCATACCGGCGATTCTGCCACGCGAACTCGCCCTGTTCTCAGGGGGCTTCCGCCCGGCGGGCGCGCCGGGCGAGCAGGCGGGCGGGCTCAGGCCCTGAGCGCCGCGACCGCGTCGTCGAAGAGCTGTACGGGGTCGGCCGCTCCGTCGGATTCGCACCACGCGTCGACCGCCGCGTCGAGGCAGGCGAGTGCCGCCGCGACGAACGCGCGGGCCCGGGGGTCGGGCGTGGCCGAGTCGGGCAGGCCCAGGCGGCGCTGGATGTCGGGGGCGAGCAGGACCTGCCAGCGCAGGTGCTTCTCCAGATGCCTCGCCCGCAACGAGGGCGCTTCGTGGTACATCCGGGCGACCGTGAGCCCGTCCATCTCCATGCCCTTCTCCACATGGAGGGCGAGGAAGGCCGCCCGGATCGCCGCCCAGGCGGGCTCCTCGGCCGGACGTGCCTCCAACGCGGCGCGCACCGTCTCGCCGAGGGCCTCGGTGTCGCCGAGAACGAGATCTTCCTTGCTGCCGAAGTAGTGGAAGAACGAGCGACGGGAGATGCCGGACGCCGTGGCGATCTGGTCGACCGTCGTCGCGTCGAAGCCGTTCGCCGCGAAGAGGCGCATCGCTGTTTCCGTGATCTCCGCCCGCACCGCACGCCGCGTGCGCTCGCGAAGACTGGGTGGTTCGGCCATTCACCCAGCCTATGCCATTCGCACTCAGTTCGCTTCTTGCACTCAGTGCAAGAATTTGCCTATGGTGCGGCCATGACCGCTATCGACTACACGCACCAGACCACCGTCGTCACAGGCGCGAGCTCCGGAATAGGCGCGGCGTTCGCCCGCGAACTCGCACGCCGCGGCTCCCACGTCGTGCTGGTGGCCCGCCGGCTCGACCGCCTGGAGGCGCTCGCCTCCGAACTCCGTGAGGCGTACGGCATCCGGGCCACCCCGATCGCCGTCGACCTCGGTGAGCCGAGAGCGGGCCGGGCACTCGCCGCCGCTCTGGCCGAGCGGCGGATATCCGTGACCGGCCTGGTGAACAACGCCGGATTCGCCACCGACAACGCCTTCCACAGTGAAGACCCCGAGCGCCTCACCGACGAGATCAACGTGAACGTGGCGAACCTCGTCGATATCACGCGCGCACTCGTCGAACCGCTGCGCGCCGCCGGCACCGGCATCCTCGTCAATGTCGCGAGCATGGCGGCTTACACACCGGCCCCGGGCATGGCGGTCTACGCGGCGAGCAAGGCGTTCGTACTCAACTTCACCGAGGCCCTGTGGTTCGAATCCCGGGGAACCGGTCTGCGCGTCCTCTGTCTCGCACCCGGCCTCACCCGCACGGAGTTCTTCGACACTCTCAGCGGCGGCACCTACAGGGGCAGGTACCAGACCCCGGAGCAGGTGGTCGGGACCGCCATGCGGGTGCTCGACCGCGGCCGGCGTCCGAGCGTGGCGTCGGGGCGGCTCAACGCGTTCACCACGGCGCTTCCCCGCCTTTTCACCCGGCGGCGCACGGTGATCGTCAGCGGCGCGATCTCCGCCCGTTCGGGTGCGGCACAGGTCACTCGTCGGGGCTCGTCCGCATCGCCGGGGACCCGGAGTCGTTGAGTTCGGGAGAGGGGCGGACGGTCGCCGGGGTACGTCTGCCGCACCCCGAAACGATGAGGAGAGAGTCATTTCTGTTTCCCGTTCCCTGGGCGCGGTTCTGGCCGCCGCCACCGTGGCCCTCGCGTTGTCGGCCGCCCCCGCGGGGTCGGCGCGCTCGCCGCGGGCCACCGTCATCAAGTTGACCAATGAGGAACGTGCCAGAGTCGGCTGCCCGGAACTGAACAACGACCTCGCCCTCGGCAGGGCCGCACAGCGGCACTCCATGGACATGGCCAGGAACGACTTCGTCGGCCACACCGGTTCGCACGGCAGCACCATGCGGACCAGGGCGCGGGACGCCGGCTACTTCCGGTGGAGGTCGCTCGCGGAGAACGTCGCCGCGGGTCAGCGGAGCCCCGCCGCGGTGGTCAGGAGCTGGATGGAGTCGCCGGACCACCGGGCCAACATCCTCAACTGCTCGCTCACCCACATGGGCGTCGGCTACGTGAACAAGGGCGGCACCGCCCACGGCAGGTACTGGACGCAGGACTTCGGCAAGAAGCCCTGACCACCTGTCAGCCGCTCCCGGTCCGCCCTTCGGGTGCGCCGACCCGGGTGATACGGGTGATGGCCTCCAGCGTCAGGTCGCGGTCGTGCGGTTCACGCGCCAGGGCGCGGTGAAGCGCCAGCCCCTCGATGAGGGCGTCGAGTTGACGGGCGGTGGCCGGGTCGAAGTGCCGTTCCAGGTGGACGCGGCTGCGGCGCATCCACTCGTGGGTGAGTTCCCGGTACTCCGGTCGCCGCGCGGCGAGTGTGTAGAGCTCCTGGGTGAGGACGAGGTCGCGCTGGGGCCCCTCGGACAGGATATGGACGAGGTCGGCCACGGCCGCCCTCGCCTGATCGCGGTCGGCCGGGGCGGACAGATGGGCGTCGAAGACCGCGACGATGTGATCGGTGAACTGCCCGAAGGCTTCGCGCAGCAACTCGTCCATGCCGCAGAAGTGGTAGGTCATCGACCCCAGGGGCACGCCGGCCCGCGCGGCGATCTTGCGGTGGGAGACGCGGGCGAGGCCCTCCTCGGCGATGAGGTCGAGGGTGGCGGCGATGATGCGTTCGCGGCGCCGCGGGTCGGTGTGTCCGGTGGCCATATGAAGGGCCTCAGGGGGTACGGACGGAGCGGTCGGCGCCGGCGTGGTTCCGCGCCCGACCCGGGTCCGTACATGGGTCCTTGCGCGGGTCTCGCCCGAAGTGATCCATCGGCATGGATGCGAACGTACACCCTGGGTCATGTCCTTGAGTCAGACCGCCCCCCGCCGCCGGGGCCCCAGCACCCCGCCGAGCAGGATCACCAGCAGGCCTGCGAAAGGCACCACCAGCAGGCCCACCCGGAGACTCGTCGCGTCGGCGACGAGCCCGACGGCCGGTGGCGAGAGCAGGAAGCCGAGCCGCATCAGCCAGGAGACGATCGTCAGCCCCGACCCGGGCTTGAGACCGGGCAGTTCATCGGCCTCGTGCATCGCCGCGGGCACCAGCGTCGCCACCCCGAACCCGGCCGCCGCGAACCCGAGGATCGTCCCGCTCGCCGTCGGCACCGCCAGGGCCAGGCCCATACCGACGGCTGCGATCAGCCCGCCGGAGCGTGCGACCGTACGCTGCCCGAACCGGTCGACCAGCCTGTCACCGATCATGCGGCCCACGAACTGCGCCCCGACCAGGGCGATGTAGCCGGACGCCGCCAGCGTCCCCGAGGCATGCAGCGAGTCCGAGAGATAGAGCGCGGCCCAGGAGCTGCCCGCGTCCTCGACAAGCGCGCCGGCCGCCGCGATGAGGACGAGCGCCGCCAGGACGTAAGCGGTACGCGGATGCGCTTTCGTACGCTCCTCCGGCAGTGGCTCCGACTCCGCGGCCTCAGTGTCCGTCCCCTCCACGGCCGGCTCGGTGTCGGGCCCGGTCAGACAGAACCGCAGGGCGACACAGGCCGCGATCCCGAACACCACGCCCGAGATCAGCAGATGCTGCCCCCGCGACAGGCCGAGCGCGATCGCCCCCGCGGCCATCGAACCTCCGAGGACCGCGCCGATGGACCAGATGGCGTGGAAGGAGTTGATGATCGAGCGGCCGTAACGGCGCTGCACCCGCAGCCCGTGGGCGTTCTGCGCCACATCGGTGATCGCGTCCATCGCCCCGGCCAGGAACAGCGCTGTCGCGAAGAGCACCACGGAGTTGGCCGTACCGGCGGCCAGCACACCCACGCCGGTCAGCACCGTGCCGGCCACGGCCACGCGCCCGGACCCCAGCCGGCGGATGAGCACCCCCGCCGCGAGACCGGCCGCGATGGCGCCCGCGGGGAAGGCCGCGACGGCCAGTCCGTAGGCCGCGTTGCCGATGCCGAGGTCCGCCTTGATCTGCGGAAAGCGCGGCAGGAGATTGGCGAACAGCGCCCCGTTGGTGAGGAACAGCACGGCCACAGCCGCCCGAGCCTGCCGCTCGGCCGGGGCAGGCGGGCGCAGCACGTCAACAGTCATGAGCGCGAGCGTACAGCCAGAGCGTACGAACGTACACTCGCCTGCTGGGACGGTCTCCTACGGCAGCCGTCGGCCTTCGACAGGACCGGCGGCGGCATGCAGGCGTGCCGCGTCGCGGCCGGGCGGTGCGCCGAAAAGCCTGCGGTACTCGCGCGTGAACTGGGACTGGCTGTCGTAACCGACCAGGTGCCCGGCGCCCGCGACATCGTTCGGCTGGGCGAGCAGCAGGGAACGGGCCTCCTGGAGCCGGATGCGTTTCTGGAACTGCAGCGGACTGGTCGCGGTGATCGTGCGGAAGTGCCGGTGGAACGCCGAGGCGCTCATGCCGGCGAGCCGGGCGAGGTCGTCGACGCGCAGGGGCTCGGCGTAGTTGTCGCGGATCCACTGGACCGCCCGGTTGATATGGGTCAGATTGCTGTCGGGCAGACCGATCTGGCGGATCATGCCGCCGTGTGGCCCGGAGAGCAGCCGCCACAGAATCTCCCGTTCGATCAGCGGAGCGAGTACCGGCGCGTCGGCGGGTTGATCGAGCAGCCGCGCCAGCCGGGTCACGGCGTCGAGCAGTTCGCGGTCGGCTTCCCCGGTGGCGATGGCCGGCGGTGCGGCGGCGCCGCGCGTACGGCGCTGGGCCGTGCTCTCCAGCAGCAGCGGCGCGATCGCGCCCGGCCGCAGCACGAGTCCCAGACCGAGGGAGGGATGGTCGGGGCGGGCGCCGAGGAAGTGGCCGCTGACCGGGAGATCGGTGGTGACGATCAGATACTGGCCCGCCCGGTACTCGTACACCTCGTCACCGAGCAGGAGCCGCTTGCCGCCCTGGGCCATGATCACCAGAAGCGGCTCGGTCAGCGAATGATGCGGTTCGACGGTCTCGACCCGGGACAGCAGCAGCCCGTCGATCGTGGAGCCTCCGTCCGCGCGCGCGTGGGACGCGATCAGCGTCCTGAGTTCGTCGAGCAGTTCGGTCGTGGTGGCCATGCACTCCACGAAAGCACTCAGGGCCGGTCCGGGCAAGCCTGATCCGGGCGAACTCGGCAGGATCGTGCAAGAGTCCGAGCAGATCGGTCTACACCAGCCCACCCCGTGTGAGGTGTGCTGGAGGTGTTCGTTCCTGTACGTCATCCAGCAAAAGGCGGAGCTCATGTCACTCGACCATTACGTCACCCTCGGCCGCTCGGGACTGCGGGTCAGCCCCTTCGCACTGGGCGCCATGACCTTCGGGCAGGACCCCGGGGGCGCGGGCTGCAGCGTGGCGGAGTCGGAGAAGATCCTGGCCTCCTACCTGGATCGGGGCGGGAACTTCATCGACACGGCGAACTTCTACACCAACGGCCACTCCGAGAAGATTCTCGGGGACTACTTCGCCGCGCACCCCGGGCTGCGTTCGCACACCGTGCTGGCGTCCAAGTTCTTCTTCAACATGTTCCCCGGGGACCCCAACGGCGGCGGTGCGGGCCGCGGGTCGATCACCGCCCAGCTCGACGAGTCGCTGCGCCGGCTGGGCACCGACTATCTGGACCTGTACTGGTTGCACAACTGGGACCGCGACACCCCGGTCGAGGAAACCATGCGGACCCTCGACGACCTCGTACGGGCGGGCAAGATCCGCTACATCGGGTTCTCCAACGTGCCCGCGTGGGTCACCGCGCGGGCGCAGACCATGGCCCAGCTCAGGGGCTGGACACCGCTGATCGCGCTCCAGGTCGAGTACTCGCTGCTGGCCCGCACCGTGGAGGGCGAGATCGCCCCGCTGGCGAGGGACCAGGGAATGACCCTGGTGCCCTGGAGCCCTCTGAAGAACGGCTTCCTCTCCGGCAAGTACCGGCGCGGCGCCGAGGTCACCGACTCCGCGCGCAGCGCGTTCGTCGGCGGGCCCAGCGAGTCGGAGTACGCGGTCATCGACACGGTGGCCGCCATCGCCGACGAACTGGGCACCAGCTCGGCCGCGGTGTCCCTCGCCTGGCTGCGGGCCCGGGAGGGCAGTGTCGTACCGATCGTGGGAGCCCGTCGCGTGGAGCACCTGGAGAACAATCTCGTCGCCCTGGAGACCACGCTCCGCCCGGAACACGTACGCGCCCTGGACGAGGCCTCCGCGCCGACGCTCGACTACCCGGCGCCGATGCACGGCGGGCAGCGCGCGATGCTTCAGTTCGCCGGGACCACGGTGGACGGTCAGGAATCCGCCGTGTATCCGCCGCTGCTCCAGAGCGACGTCCGCTACTGAGAGGTCGCGGACCGCGCCGACCGGTCTCACCGCCGCTGTACGGCGTCTCGCCGTGCGGGCCCCGTCCGCCGGCCGTACGGTCGGCGACGTGGGCCGAGGTCCGCCCGCCGACCCCGGAGGTGAGCCGGAGCATGACGTCCACGAGCGGCCCCGATGAGAACCGCGATGAGAACGCCGGCGAGAACGCCGACGAGAACACCGAGCGGAACGACGAGGAGCGCTACGATCCGGAGCGCTACGACGCCGGGCCCTTCCTGCCCAACCGCGGCGGCCTTCCCGCACACCGGCGGGCCGCCGCCGACTGCCACGGCTGCCCCCTCTACGAGGACGCGACGGGCACGGTCTTCGGATCGGGTACGAGTTCGGCACGGCTCATGTTCGTCGGCGAGGAGCCCGGGGACCAGGAGGACCGGCAGGGCCGGCCGTTCGTCGGTCCGGCCGGGCATCTGCTGAGGCGGGCGCTGAAGGAGACGGGGCTCGACGAGGAGCCGGCGTATCTCACCAACGCGGTGAAGCACTTCAAGTTCACCCGCTTCGAGCGGAGCAGGCGACGTATCCACAAACCGCCGAGCCTGCGCGAGACGGCCGCCTGCCGCCCCTGGCTCGACGCCGAACTGCGGCTGGTGAGGCCCGAGATGGTGGTGGCGCTCGGCGCCGTCGCCGTCCGGTCACTGCTGGGTCCCTCGTTCCGGGTGACGAAGGACCGGGGGAGTACGGTCCCACTGCCTCCTCCCCCCGGGAGCGAGGCGACGCGGGCGGAACAGGCAACGGTCCTCATCACGTTGCATCCGTCCGCGGTTCTGCGCTCCGACGACCGTGAGGCGGCCTACGCCGGGTTTCTGGCCGACCTGCGGGTGGCGGCTCGCGCGCTGCGCTGAGCGGATCAGGCCCGGCGCCGATGTCCGGCACCGGGCCTGTCCGGTGTTCAGGTGTCAGGACGCCGCGGAAGCGGTGCTCACGCGGGGTCGATGCGCGAGATGCCGCCGCCGAGTGTGAGCACGTACAGCTCGCGGTCGCCGCCCTGGACGAACGAGATGACCTCGCCCGGGTTGACCCCGAGGTCGCCCTGGCCGGTCACCTTGCCGTTCTTGAGCTTCAGGGTGCGGACCGTGCCGTCGCAGTAGTCGCTGTAGAGGTACTGCCCCCTGAGCTCAGGGATCGCCGATCCGCGGTAGACGAAGCCGCCGGTCACCGAGCAGCCGAGCCCGAGCCGGTCGTACTCGTACACCGGCGGGACGTGGTTCGCGGGCTCCGTGCCGCCGCGGAAGGGGTGGGTGCCCTCCATCGACGCCCAGCCGTAGTTCTCGCCACCGTCGCTCTTGGCCGAGGCCCAGTCGATCTCCTCCCAGTCGCTCTGGCCGACGTCACCGATCAGCATGTCGCCGGTGCCCGCGTCGAACGAGAAACGCCAGGGGTTGCGGAGCCCGTACGCCCAGATCTCGTCCCTGGCGTTCGGGTCGCCCACGAACGGGTTGTCCGCCGGGATCGCGTAGGGCTTCGCGCCGTTCGGGTCGATGCGCAGCATCTTGCCGAGCAGCGTGTCGAGCTTCTGCCCGTTGCCGTGCGGATCCCCGCCCGCGCCGCCGTCGCCCAGCGCGATGTAGAGGTAACCGTCGGGGCCGAACTTGATGTCGCCACCGTTGTGGTTCTCGTACGGCTGCGTCTGGGTGATGACGGTGCGCCGGGTGTTCGGCTGGATCTTTCCGTACCGCATCGTGAACTCGTCCACGGTGCTGGTGCCTTCGAGGTCCGTGTACGAGATGTAGAAGTGCTTCTGGCCCTTGTCGAACGCGATGCCCAGCAGGCCGCGTTCGCCGTCGGTGGTGGTCTCGGCGGAGATGTCGAGAACCGGTCTTCCGAGCCCCTGTGCGCCCAAGACCCGTACAGTACCCGCGCGTTCGGCGATCCAGACCTGGCCACCCGGACCGGCGGTGCCGGCGATCGGATTCTGGGCCGTGGCCACTTGAGTCAACTCGACTCCGGCCGCCTTGCGTGAGGCGGCGGGCTCGTCGGCGGACGCTGTGGTGAGGGCGAGAGAAGCGACGAGGCAGACGGCGCTGATGATCACCGAGCTTCTGGTGCGAACTTTCACCGTGACTCCTAGAGGCGGCGAACGGGGGAGGTGACCAGGCTGCTCGGGGCAGAGTTCTTGGGCATCGCCCGCGCACCAGCACGCAACCCGGGTGTGGGGATCGTCGGCTTACTGGCCACGGATGAATTTACAGGGACCGGGGCAGTTGGCCTAGACCAATGCCCCGGCCATTTACAGCCGTTCGCTTTCCGTCACCGGCGGTGCGGCGCCGATGGTTCAGCGCTGGATCGCCTTGGTCTCCAGGAACTCCTCCAGGCCCTGGCGGCCGTACTCACGGCCGTTGCCGGACTGCTTGTAGCCGCCGAACGGGGCGAAGGGGTTGAACCGCGCCCCGTTGATGTCGACCTGTCCGGTGCGCATGCGCCGGGCGACGGCCATGGCGTGCTCCTCCTCGCCGAACACGGCGCCGGTGAGGCCGTAGATCGTGCTGTTGGCGATCTCCACCGCGTGATCGTCGTCCGTGTAGGGGATGACCGCGAGGACCGGGCCGAAGATCTCCTCCTGGGCGATCACCGACCCCGGGTCGACGTCGGCGAAGATCGTGGGCCTCACGTACGCGCCACCGGTCAGGCCGTCGGGGCGGCCGAGGCCGCCGAGGACCAGGGTGGCGCCGTCGGCGATACCCCGCTCGATGTACGCGGTGACGCGCTCGCGCTGCGCCTCGGAGGCCAGCGGCCCCAGGCGTACGCTGTCGTCGGCCGGGTCGCCGACCGTGTATTCGGCGGCGGCCTCACGCAGCAGGCCGACGACCCGGTCGTGCAGTTCCGCGGGGACGAGCATCCGGCTGTACGCGCCGCAGACCTGGCCGTTGTTGGCCCAGGCGACGGCAAGACCGGCGGTGACGGCGGCCTTCAGATCGGCGTCCGGCAGGATGATGTTGGCGGACTTGCCGCCGAGTTCCAGGGCGACCCGCTTGACCGTCTCGGACGCGACGGCTGAGACGCGCCTCCCGGCCCGGGTCGAGCCGGTGAAGGACACCATGTCCACGCGCGGGTGTGCGGCCAGCGCCTCGCCGACCACCTGGCCGGTGCCGTGCACGACGTTGAACACTCCGGCGGGCAGTCCGGCCTCGGCGGTGACCTCGGCGAAGATCCGCGCCGCCAGCGGGGCGGCCTCGGCCGGCTTGAGGACCACGGAATTGCCCGCGAGCAGGGCCGGGACCACCTTGGTGACGATCTGCTGGACGGGGAAGTTCCACGGCACGATCGCCGCGACCACGCCGACCGGCTCCCGCACGATCAGCGAGTTCGCGATCTCCTCGGTCCACGGGAACTTCTCCGCGACATCGGCGAGGGCGGCGACCGTCATCGGGGGCAGGGCGACGGCCAGCGTGCCCGTCAGGGAGCGCGCGGCGCCCATCTCTGCGGTCATGGCGGCGGCGATCTCCTCACCGCGCCGCTCCAGACCCGCGCCCATGCGCCGTACGACTGCGGCGCGTTCGGCCGGGTCGGTCGCCGCCCACCCCGGGAAGGCGGCGCTCGCCGCCGCCACGGCGCGGTCGGCGTCGGACGCCGTGCCGTCGGGGACGGCGGCGACGACATCGCCGGTGGCGGGGTTGACGACCTCGATCAGGGGACCGTCGAAGGGGACGGCGAGGCCGTCGATCCAGTGGGCGGGGGAGGGGAAGGTGAGTGCGGTGTCGGTGTTCATGACTGCGAGCGTCACAAGGTCCGGGAAGCGCAACCAGGGACAGAGTGTCCCGTGATCCAGGTCACGCCGGGGGAATACACCTCACCCGGGCCGCGCTGACAGCAGAGAGTGATCATGTCGCTCGGGCCACCGGGACCGTATGGCATGTCACCGAGAGGAGTGTGGGCGCATGGACCGCGCCGACCTGGCCGACTTCCTGCGCACCCGGCGCGAGGGCCTCCAGCCCGAGGACGTGGGCCTGCCCCGTACGCGGCGCCGGCGCACCGGCGGTCTGCGCCGTGAGGAGGTCGCCCACCTCAGCAACATGTCGACGGACTACTACACCCGTATCGAGCAGCAGCGCGGGCCACGTCCCTCCGAGCAGATGCTCTCCGCCATCGCGCGCACCCTGCGGCTCTCCCCGGCGGAACACGACCACCTGTGCCGCCTGGCCGGATACCCCACCCCCCGACGTGTCCCGCGCACCGGCCGCATCAACCCCGGGATGCTGGCGGTCTTCCAGCGCATGGAGGACACCCCGGCGCAGATCGTCAACCGCCTCGGCGAGACCCTCGCCCAGAACCGGCTCTCCACGCTCCTCTTCGGCGACCAGACCCGGCACACCGGACCCCGGCGCGCCCTGGCCTACCGCTGGTTCACCGACCCCGCGGAACGGAGCCTCCTCCCGCCCGAGGACCACGCCAGGCACGGCCGTACGATCACCGCCCAGCTGCTGGCCACACACACCCGCGCCCCGGCCGACCCCCGCACAGCCGCCCTCGTCGGCGAACTGCTCAGAACCAGCCAGGAGTTCGCCGCGATCTGGAGCGAACACCCGGTCATCGGCCCGTACTGCGACCCCAAGCACATCGACCACCCCCGGATCGGCCCCCTGGAACTGCACGGCCAGACCCTGCTGGACCCGGACGACTCCCAGCTCCTCACGGTCTTCACCGCACCACCCGGCACGGAGAGCCACGAGAAACTGAAGTCCCTCCCGGTCCTCGACGACCAACTGGTTTAAGCCGGGCGTGAGCTGTGCGAAACGGTGGCAACGGTCATGGGACCAGGTAGCGGCGCGAAGCGCATTCGGCCTTCTTCGCCGTGGTTGCCTGGCTAGTTGGCGTGATCTTGTCATTCTCCATCGCCTGATGACAGATTGTGTGTATGTTGTGACCGCCTGCATGGGGCGTGTGGGTGTCATGGGTTCTTCGTGATCCATGAGGGGGTTCTGGGGAGGGACCGCGGTGCGCATGCACGGCGAACGCTTTGGGATACGTATGTCCGCGCGCAGACGGTCGCTGACGGTCGGTCTGCTCACGCTGGCCTTGTCCGCGAGCCTGGTATCGGTCGAGGCCGCGCCACCGCAGTCGGTGTCGGTGTCGGCGCCCGCAACGACTCAGGCTCCTCCGCTGGTACCTCCTGCGGCTCCCGAGGCCCGAGCTGCCGCCGAACCCACCACGAAGAACGCCGTGTACGCGTACGACGCCGCCTCGCGTCTGGTCGGCGTGACCGACCCTGCGGGTCAGACGGCCGGTTACCGCTACGACATGGCAGGCAATCGCCTCGGCGTCGATCGTTTCGCGTCGAGCACCCTGTCCGTTCTCTCCCTCGTTCCGGTGCGTGCCCAGGCGGGCGCGAAGGTGACACTCTCCGGCACCGGCTTCTCGATCACACCGGCGTCGAACTCGGTGAAGTTCGGTACGGCGACGGCCACTGTCACCTCCGCCTCCGCGACCCGCCTGGTGGTGACCGTTCCGACCGCCGCGGCCGACGGCAAGGTGTCGGTGACCACGGGCGGTACGACCGTCCAGTCGCCGGAGTCGTTCACGTTGGCCGCGCCCGCGCCGTCGCTGACGGCGGTCGCCCCGGCTTCCGGGACCGTGGACACTGAGGTCACCCTCACCGGCGCGGGGTTCGCCACCGCCCTCACCGACAACGTGGTCCGTTTCGGCGGGGGCATCGTCGCCCAGGTGACCGGGCGTACGGCCACCACGCTCAAGGTGAAGGTGCCCTTGGACGCGGTCACCGGTCCGGTCGAGGTCGAGACGCCCGACGGCCGGGTCACGTCGGCGGACACCTTCCGGGTGGTCTCGGGCACCGGGGCAGGTGAGATCGAAACGTCGGTGGTGACGTCGCTGACGGATGAGAGTCCGCCGACGGTCTCGGTGGCCACGCCCGGCAACCGTGCGCAGGTGCGGTTCGACGCGGGCGCGGGCGCCGACATCGGCATCGGATTCACCGCCTCGACCTTCAACGCCACCGTGACCGGCCGTCTTTACGACCCGGAGGGAGAGCAGGTCGGTGGCAACGAGTCGCTGACGGGTGTCGCGGACGACTGGGAGATCGAGGACCTTCCGCAGGCGGGGACGTACTCGCTGATCCTCACCCCCGCCGTCACCGCCGTCGGCGAGGCGACGATCACCCTGTCCGCCCCGCAGGCCGCCGCGCTGGACCTGACCGGCCCGACGGCGGAGGTCCCTCTGGCGCGCGCCGGGCAGGACGGCGTACTCACCTTTGATGCGGTGCTCGGTGACTCGCTGAGCCTGGGCATCGACTCGGCGGATATGCCCAAGGGCATGTACGCGCGCCTGTACGGTCCCGACGGCGATCAGGTGATCAACCGCTTCGTGGGTGGCGGCAATGCGGGTGCGATCGACATCGACACGCTGACGCAGTCGGGCACGTACACCCTGACCCTGGACCCGGACACGGCAACCAGCGGCACGGTGAGGGTGACCGGGTCGCACTACGCGGACGCGGGCGTCCTGGACTCGGCGGGCCCGACGGTCGAGCTGCCGCTGGCCAGGTCGGGGCAGGACGGACGCGCGAGCTTCACCGCGCAGGCGGGCGAGCATGTGTCGCTGGGGGTGACGGCGACCGGCTTCACGGGGCATGTGCGGATGGAGTTCAGGCGGCCGAACGGGACGCAGTTCGCGTTCTTCCTGGCGCCCGGTACCACGAGCACGGAGTACGACACCGCGGTGCTGCCCGACTCGGGGACGTACACCCTCGCCGCGCTGCCCAGCAACGCGGTGACGACGGGCAACCTGTCCCTGACGCTGTCGCGCCCGCTTGGCGTTGCTCAACTGTCCACGACCGGCGGTCCGGTCGACGTGGACATCACGCGCTTCGCGCAGGACGCGGAGTCCGCCTTCCAGGCGACCGCGGGCGACTCGCTCACCCTTGGTCTCACCGACAACGCCTTCACCGACACCTTGCGGGTGTCCGTGATCGCGCCGTCGGGCACGGCGGTCGTCGATGAGAAGATCGTCTCGACCGGTAAACCGGCCACGTTCCCTCTGACCGCGCTTGCGGAGTCCGGCACCTACCGGGTGGTCGTCGACCCGAACAGGGGGGCGCGCGGCACGCTGAAACTGACCCTGTCCGCGGGCGCGCAGGCCCAGAAGGCGGTAGACGCGGCCGAGAACAAACCAGGCGCGCCGAAGAAGCCGGCGGCCGGGGTTCTCCCGGCTGGTCCCGACGCCTGGCAGCCGGGTAAGTCCAGCCTGGCGGGCCGGGATTGGGTCACGGCGCGCGGCAAGGCGCCGAAAGCGCCACCGGCCCTGCGTGCCCTGCCCGGCAGGACGGCGCTGACCGGCCACATTCTCAAGTTGGACGGCAGGCCGCTGGCGAAGGTCACGGTGTCGGTCGGCAAGAAGTCGGCGAGGACGGACGCGCGTGGCCGGTTCCTGCTGAGTGGCATCCCCGACACGTCCACGACGCTGGTCGTCGAGGGCGCGACCGCGAACAACTCCAAGCGCAGTTACGGCCGTTACGACATCAAGATCAGCCCGAAGGCGGGCCGGACGGTCGATCTCGGGTTCCCGGTGTGGATGACGCCGCTGGACACGAGGAACACGGTGAGGTTCGGGGCTCCGGCGAAGGCCGACGTCGTACTGAAGTCCCCGAAGATTCCGGGGCTCGAAGTCCGTATCCCCAAGGGCTCGGTGGTGCGTGACGAGAAGGGCAAGCCGGTCACGGAGCTGGGGATCACGGCGATCCCGATCGACCGTCCGCCGTTCCCGCTGCCTGAGAATGGCATCGTCCCGGTCTACTTCACCGTGCAGCCGGGCGGGACGTATGTGTTCCCCGAGGGCGCGCAGATCATCTACCCCAACTACACGCGTGAGGCCCCGGGCACCCGGGTCAAGTTCCTGGACTACGACCCGAAGAACAAGGGCTGGTACGTCTACGGCAAGGGTGAGGTCTCAGCAGACGGTCGCCAGGTCATACCCGACAAGAAGACCCGCGTCTGGGCCTTCCACGGCGCCATGTTCAACACCGACGACCTGATCCCGTGGGACCTTTCCTGGCTCCAAGACGTGATCGACTGGCTGTCGGGCGACCCGGTCGAGCTGTCGACGGGCCTGCTCACCGACTCCCGTACGGACCTCGCGGTCGCCGACTCGCGCGGCGACGCCGAGATCACCCGGACGTACTGGCAGGGGGACCCGCACCCGCGCGCGTTCGGCATCGGGCGCGACTTGGCGTACAACGTTTTCCTGAACTCGAAACGTCCCTGGCAGGAGGTCGACCTTTATCTGCCGGGCGGTAGCAAGGTCCACTTCACGCGCACCTCGCCGGGCAGCGGCTGGAACGACGCCGTCTTCGAGGCGCTCGACACCTCGTCCGACTTCCAGGGTGTGAAGATCACCAAGGAGACCGGGCGTTGGGACCTGACGTTCCGTGACGGCACGGTCTGGGAGTTCCCGCAGTACGGCCCGCTCAAGGCGATCCACGACCGGCACGGCAACACGGTCAAGCTGACCAGACGCGCGGGCAGTGACGCCGACAAGGGCGAGATCACCCGGATCACCAGCCCAGGCGGCCGGTGGATCTCGCTGGCCTACGACACCCAGCACCGCGTCACGTCGGCGAAGGACAACACCGGTCGCTCCACCTCGTACACGTATGACTCGGCGGGCCGTCTGGCGACGGTGACGGACCCGGCGAACGGGGTCAGCAAGTACACGTATGACGGCACGTCGAACCGGATCAGGACGGCGGTCGACGCACGCGGTATCACGTACATGGCGAACGAGTTCTACGCCGACGGTCGGGTGAAGGAGCAGACGCTCACTGAGGGCGCCAAGTACTCGTTCGCGTACACGCAGACCGGCGCCGGGAAGATCACGTCGGCGAGCGTGACGCAGCCGGGTGGCTCGGTGCGGCGGGTGGAGTTCGACACCGACGGCTACGGCGTCAAGGACACGCAGGCGTACGGGAGTTCGCTGGCGCGTGAGACGCGGTACGACCGTGGTCCGAGGCACCGGATCGACGCGGTGACCGACCCGTACAACCGGCGCACCGAACTCACCTACGACGCGAACGGTTACGTCACTCGCACGACGGAGCTGGCGGGGACTGCGCAGGCGCGCCAGTCCGGCACGGCCGTTTACAACGGCCCGTACGACCAACCCACCTCCCTCACCGACCCGTTGAACAACAAGACGACCCTCGGCTACGACGAGACGGGCAACCTGCGGACGGTCACCGACCCGGAGAACCGGAAGACGACCCTCACCTATACGCCGGACGGCCAGATCAAGACGGTCACGGACGCGTCGGACGCGGTGACTGAATTCACCTACCGTCACGGCGAGTTGGTCTCCGTCAAGGACGCGGAGAGCCGCACGGGGGCGCAGTTCCTGGACGCGGCAGGCCGCCCGGTGGTGGTCACGGACGAGGCGGGTTCGCGTACGACACTGACGTACGACGCGCTGAACCAGACGCGGAAGATCACCGACCCGCTGGGCCGGTCGACGTCGCTGGACTACGACGAGAACGGCAACCTGACCAAGCTGACGGACGCCCGTGAGAACAGCACGAGCTGGGCGTACGACGACGCGGACCGCACGGAGTCGGTGACGGACCCGCTGGGCGCACAGGCGCTGTTCGGGTACGACGCGGCGGGCCGGCTGACGAAGGCGACGAGCCGTGCGGGCCTGGTCGCGACAGCCGAGTACGACCTGCTGGGCCGGGCGAAGAACACCAAGTACGGGGTGAACGCGGCGGGTGCCGCCGAGTCGACGGCGACGTACGCGTACGACGCGCTGGACCTGCCGAAAACCATCACGGACACCCAGGCGGGCACGGAAACCTTCGGCTACGACGCGTACGACCGCCTGAAGACGGTCACCGGCCCGACGGGCACGGTGGGCTACGACTACGACGCCGCGGACCGCCGCAAGGAGATGACGGCCGCCGGAACCACCACCGTCTACGGCTACGACACCTCCAGCATCCTCACCTCCGTCACCTCGGGCGGTCAGGAGGTGAGCTTCGGCCTGGACGCGGTGGGCCGGGAGAAGACGGCGAACCTGCCGGGCGGCATCACCCGCACGACGACGCTGGACAAGACGGGCGTGATCTCCGGAATCGACTACACGCGCGGTGCTTCTGCCGTCGGAGACCTCACCTACACGCGTGACACCCGGGGCCTCCAGACCGGCCTCACGGGCAGCCTGGCCTCGGTCGCCCTGCCGGCCGCAGAGACGGGGGCGGTGTTCGGCAAGGACAACCGGGTCACGTCGCTGGGAGGCCGCTCGTTCACGTACGACGCGGACGGACAACTGAAGTCCGACGGCAAACGGACATACGACTGGAACGCGCGTGGCCAGTTGTCGGGCCTGCAATCGGCCACAGGCGGTCCGGCAGGTCAGTTCTCGTACGACCCCTTGGGCATCCGCAGTGGCAAAACGCTCGGCGGCGCGACGCAGAAGTACTTGACGGACCGCTCGAACCCGCTGGTGGAACAGACCGGTTCGGGTGCGACCGCGGCCACCGTTTCCATGTCCGGCTTGGACGATTACCTGACCCGCACGGAGAACGGTGCGACGCAGGTCTACCTGACGGATGCGCTGGGCAGCGTGGTGGGCCTGGCGAACGCGGACGGCACGGTTGCGACGAGCTATACGTACGACCCGTACGGCCAGCCGACAACGTCTGGGGCGTCCTCGACGAACCCGTACACGTTCACGGGCCGCGAGTCGGACGGCACGGGCCTGCTCTACTACCGCAACCGCTACTACGACCCCGAGTCCGGCCGCTTCATCTCCCAGGACCCGATCGGCTACGCGGGCGGCACGAACCTCTACCAGTACGCGCTGAGCTCCCCGACGACGTACACCGACCCCACGGGCAACAGCCCGATGCTGGCCGGCTGCGTCATCGGCGCCCTCGGCGAGGCGGGCCTGGACTGGCTCGGCCAACGCCTCTCCGGCCGCAAGGTCAACTGGGGCCAGGTAGGCACCTCAGCGGCACTCGGCTGCGTCGGCGGCATGACCGGAGGCAAGTGGCTATCGCTGGGCAAGTGCGGGGGTAACAGCTTTACGGACGACACTCCGATACTTCTGGCGGACGGCACCCGCAAACCGATCAAGGACATCCAGATCGGCGACCAGGTTCTCGCCACCGACCCGGAAACCGGAGAATCAGGCCCTCGCCCCGTAACGGCCCTCATAAGGGGTGCGGGGGAAAAAAAGCTGGTCGACATCACCCTGACCGGTGGCAAGACCAACACCGTCACCGCCACCGACGGCCACCCCTTCTGGGTCCCAGCTCTTGGCCGCTGGATCAACGCCGACGAACTCACCACTGGCCAATGGCTCCAGACCAGCAACGGCACCTGGACCCAAATCACCGCCGTCACGCACCACACCAAACGCACGACGGTCTATAACCTCACAGTCGACGACCTCCACACGTACTATGCGCTGGCGGGGGAAACTCCGATTTTGGTGCACAACGCCGACGCGGGTTGCGCCACCAAGCTCAGGAACGCTCTCAACGCTGCTGGCGACTTGGAACCGGCAACGCCTCACTCCCCGCACCATATCGTGGCAGGAAATTCACCGAAGGCCGCTCCTGCAAGGGCGCAGCTGGACAGATTCGGAATCGGCGTGAACGACGCCGAAAATGGCGTCTGGCTTCCGCGGAGTAGTTCATCTCCCAATCCGACTGGGTTGTCGGTACATTCGAGGGTTCACACAAATGACTACTACGCCTCCGTGAATAACTTGATGAGTGGAGCCAGGAATAGGAGTGAAGCGCTTGACGTCATAGACCACTTCAGACGGCAGCTGCAAGGTGGCCACTGGCCGTAGGTGATAGTGCCCGTCCGCCGAGAGGTTAGGTGGGCGGGCACTAGCCAGGGTGCCTACCGCTGGACTCGAAAGGTAATCATGTCTAGGAAGCAGCAGGTAGATTCGGCAGAAGGCGTCGCGCGCCGACTCGTCGAGGAGATGGGTGGCTTCGACCCGTCACTCTCGGGGCTGACTCGGCTGCTGAGGCGATTTTCGGCGATCGAGTTTGAGGTGCCGGGACTCCCTGACGCGGACGGATATCTCTTCCAGTACGGAAAGGTCAACTGGTTCCCGGAGCCCACCTTCGCTCTCGGCATTGCCCGACAGCTTGAAGTCGTTGACGCGGCCGGCGGGCACGAGTCTTATGTTCAGGTGCAATTCGAATTCAGGTATCCCTTGGATGACGACCTCGATTCTGTAGGCAGTCATTCGGAGTGGTGGTTCCCTGGTGGCGAGGTCTCGTTCAATAGTTGGCTGGATTCCGTGGATCGGGCTGAAATTTCGAATCGCCTCGCCACGAAAAATCCCCGTGATTTCGCGATCTGGCAAGAGTTGGTTTAGCTAGATTGTTGAGGCTCTCGACAGCGGGAGGCCCCGCCGGTTTGATTCCGGTGGGGCCTCCTGGCGTATTTGACGGCAATGCTGACGGCAACGTCAGCGGACGACGGCTGCGGTGGGCGGGTCGTCCGGAGTTCCGCGTTGTGGAGGGGGCGGCGGAAGCGGCGGGTGAGGTTGGGGGTGGTGAGACGAGGCCGTTGTCCGTCCAGCTCGGTACGGCCGCCAGGCGCTCTTCCTGCTTCCGTTCCTGGTGGATCTTGAGGGAGCTGAGACATTCGGTAGGGAAGGCGATGCGGCGCTCGGAGGCCAGGGTCTTGGTGTTCAGGACGGGGCAGACCCTGGCTGAGGCTAGGCGCACCCCACGCCGTGCCATCGCCCTCCAGGCGGCCAAGGCCCTGGGAGAAGACGTGTACCGATGAGTTCAGTGATGCCCAAGGTGGTGATCCAGCTCGACGAACCGCGACCGAAGGTCGCCACCTGTTCGAGTGGTAGAACGAGGACGCCGGTGCGTGTGTACCGGCAGCGGGTTGATTGCGATGGTTCGTCGCTCGTCAGAGCGATCACTACCTGGAGTGGGGGATGCGCCGTGCGGCGTAGGTCGTTGGTGGTTTCCGGGGCGGCGATTGGGCTGGGGCTTGTTGGGGCGGGTGTGGTCGCGGTGCGTGGGTGGGGTGGCCCGTCGGAGGATCGCGAGCGCTCCGGTGCGGGGGCCGATCCGGCTGCGTCGCGGGTGCTGGGAACTGTACAGCCGGAGAGCCGGGCGGGTTTTGTTGTCCTTGATCGGGGGCGGCCGGGTGGGGAAGTGGGGCGTGCGGTAGGGGCGTTGGTGCAGGACGTGCGGGGCGTCGGTGGGGGCGGCATCGTGGTGGGGTTCGGGTTGGGGGCGTCCCTGTTCGAGGGCGCCGGAGCTCCCGGGCTCCGGCAGTTGAGGGCCATGCCCTCCTTCGCCGGTGATCTGCTTGATCCCGCGAGGTCGCACGGCGACCTGCTCGTACGGGTCACGGGGGAGGACGCTGACGCCGTGCGACAGGGCGTGGAGTCGATCAAGTCCAAGGCCGGCACGCATGGTTGGACCGTGCGCTGGGCCATTGACGGGTTCCGGGCAGACAATCGTGTCGTGGGGGGTCGGGGGCTCGCCCTTAATCCGTTTCATTTCAGCGAGGGGTTCGGGAATCCGGAGTCAGAGCGGGAGGTCGCCGACCGGACCCTCGTCCGGGACGGGCAGGGTGAACCCGCCTGGGCGGTCGGGGGGAGTTATCAGGTCGTGCGTGTTATACGCTTCGCCACCGAGCTGTGGGACAAGGACTCCGTCGAGGAGCAGGAGCGGATCATGGGCCGCCGGCGTGACGGGAGATGGCTCGACGGGACGCCTGTCGGCGAGCAGCCGAACTTCGCGGCTGACCCGAAAGGCCGGCAGACACCGCTCGACTCGCACGTGCGGCTTGCTGCCCCCGATCGCCGTAACCCGCCTCCGCTGGTGCGTCGCAGTTACAGCTATGACCGGGGCGATGGTGACATCGGGATCATTTTCTCCTGCTTCCAGCGGGACCTGGCAGAAGGTTTCGAGGCGGTCCAGAAGCGCCTGGAGGGCGAGGCCCTGGCGAAGTACGTTCTCACCACCGGTGGGGGCTACTTCTTCGTACCCCCGCCCGGCGACGCCTGGATCGATGCCCTCGGGTAGGGAACATGGGCGAGCGCCACGGGGGGGGCTGGTGTACTTCCGCAGGTCATCAGGGGCCGTCCGGGCTCGTCGCTCTCGGGTCTCCTCGGACGGCGTATCCTCGCTGCCTGCTCTGCGCCGGCCGGCAGGGTGGGGTCCCCTCATAACTTTCACCAGGAAAGAGCAAGAAGGAATGGTAGCTAATAGCCCTGTGGTTGCATTCCTCGCGAAAATCGAGCACGGATGCCTGATCTTGCGGGATGCGGGAAGTGACGACGACGTCAGCGACTGGGACCCGGTGTCGAGCAGCTGGTACAGAGAGGGAAGTTCACTCATCTTCAGCGTTCAGGCCGGTGTCGACGGTCCTGTCGAATGCGAGGTATGGAAGTCGGCTCCGCCTGTGGTGCTTCCTGCGAACCTCTTTGAGGTGTCACTCCCGTGTCCGTCCGGGTGGCTCGTATTGCACGACGCGAACGAATATGCCCGAATGCAATTCACGGGATACCGTGGCTCCGTGATCTGTTCGGTAATGGTGGATGATTCGCAATTTCCGTCAAAGGTTCAGATCTTGCTGAGAGGGGAAGGCGGTGGACGTTGTTAAGGAGGTCGAATGGATGCAACGAGTACACGAGTTGCTGTGGAGCGCATCCTGGAGGCGAGCCCTAACAGCCTGACTCGGTCCGGCGCTCTGTCGATCTTTCCGGGGGCGCAGTCGCAGGGCTGGAGGCTTCCTGATCAAGGTAAGTTTTCCTTGTCGTCGTACGGACTCCCGCTGGCCAGAGCGGACGACCTGATGGGAATTCTGGGCGGCTTTCAGGAGTCCGCGCAGCCGGAGTCAGGCCCGGATGGCTTGCGGGTCTACACGCTGGGAAGTTACGGCTCAGCGAAGCTTGGCGCGGTGGAGAGTAGTGGTGGTGTTCTCGCACTTCCGGGTGGCTCGGAGATGCACCTCGGAAGGCATTCGCTCTGTCCATCCGGCATTTCTCCCACGCTCGTTGGCTCATCGATCGACCGATTTGTTGAATGTGCTTGGCGATGGCACTGGATAGTTCCTCTGCTTGCCGAGGAGCAGAGGCGTGCAGGGGAAGCCGAGATTCAAGCCTGGCGAGATGGGAAAGGTGCCGATATGGGCGAACCGTACGCTGGATATCAAGAGCTCTGTCGTTACGTATTGGAGCGATTCGAGGCTATTGATCCATCGATCCATGCTCATGCTGGATTCTGGTCGGATGTGATTATCGACGTCTGGTAAGACGTGGCCGGGCTGTGGCGCAGGAGGGCCTCGGACGTACCGATGGGGCCGGGTGCGGGTTCAGCCCGCCGCATCAGGCTTTGAGTTCATGGTTTCGTGAATCCATGGATCTGTGTATGGTCAGCGTGTGCTGAACCTTGTGTCCGACATCGAGGTGCTGGCCCGCTTCGGGCGGGCGCTGGCCGATCCCATCCGTTGCCGTCTGCTGCTCGCGTTGCGGGAAGCGCCCGCGCATCCGTCCGACCTGGCCGATGAGCTGGGCATTTCGCGTACCCGGTTGTCGAACCATCTCGCCTGTCTGCGGGACTGCGGTCTGGTGGTCGCCGTTCCGGTCGGGCGGCGGGTTCGGTACGAGTTGGCCGATGAGCGGCTGGGGCATGCCCTGGACGATCTGCGTTCCGTAGTGGTGGCCGTGGCGGAGGGTCGTACGTGCCCGGACGCCGCCGAGAAGGACTGCTGCTGATGGCTGCTCAGATATCCCTCGACTCCCTGTCGTTGGCGCGGCGCGACGTCCTGGCCCGCCGCATCAGGCTGTTGGTCGCCGCCGCGATCGTCTACAACGTGATCGAGGCGGTCGTCGCGATCACCGCCGGCGCCCTCGCCTCCTCCACGGCGTTGATCGGCTTCGGCCTGGACTCCGTCGTGGAGGTGTCGTCAGCAGCCGCGGTGGCATGGCAGTTCTCCGCGCGCGAGCACTCCGTACGGGAAGCACGGGAGAAGAGGACGCTGCGGGTCATCGCCGTGTCGTTCTACGCGCTCGCCGCCTACGTGAGCGTGGACGCCGTTCGGGCCCTGGTCGGGGGTGGAGAGGCTGACGGTTCGGTCCCCGGCATCGTGCTGGCCGCGTTGTCGTTGGCGATCATGCCGTTTCTCTCCGCCGCGCAGCGCCGGGCCGGGCGCGAGCTGGGGTCGGCTTCCGCCGTCGCTGATTCCAAGCAGACCCTGCTCTGTACGTATCTCTCCGCCGTCCTCCTGGTGGGTCTGCTGGCCAACGCCACCCTGGGCTGGTCATGGGCGGACCCGGTGGCTGCTCTCGTCATCGCGGCCGTCGCGATCAAGGAAGGCAGGGAGGCCTGGCGCGGGGACGGGTGCTGTGCCCCCGTGGCGGTCGCCGGGACCGATGCGAGGACTGACAGCGGGGATGCCCGCGGGGATGTCCCCGGCTGCGCGCGCGGGTGTGCCTGCTGAAACCGACACCCCGTGGTGGCCCGCCGATTCAGGCGCGTGCGCCGTGGCATGGCTACCGTCGGCGCACGGCGTAGGTCAGGTGCGTCACCCGCCGCGTCGGCTCCGCGTGGACCGGCTCCAGCGCGACCCTGGACGCGTCCACGCTGTCGAAGAGGCGGGTGCCGGCACCGAAAAGCACCGGTGACAGCGTGATCGAGAACTCGTCGACCAGGCCGGCGTTCAGGTGCTCCAGGATCGTCCCGGCCCCCCCCGGGGGTGGGCCCGCGCCGGGCCCCCCCGCCCGGGGGGGCCGGGGGGGGGGGGGGGCGTTGGCCGCGGTTTATCATTTGTAAATGGGTGCGCCCGGGCCCCCCCCCCCCA
>NZ_JBHXRX010000010.1:0-104844 GCF_042714995.1 Streptomyces sp. NPDC058665 | reverse complement strand
CCGGCCGGCTTTCTGGTGCTCCAGGATCTTCGCCCCGCGGCCGGCGAGGCGGACGTGGCGGTCGCCAGGGCCGGCGCGGGCCTGGTCGAGGGCGTGCTCGATGCCGTCGTTGACGAAGTGGAACGTGGTGCCGCCGGGCCGCTCCCACGGATCACGCTTGGTGTGCGTCACGACGAAGACCGGAGTGTGGAAGGGCGCCTCCTCCGGCCATGTCTGCTCGCCGAAGTCGAACATGCGCTTTCCCATGACGTTCGCGCCGGTGCGCTCGAACGTCTCCCGCGCGACGTCGTTGTCGCGGCCCTCCTCGCCGCCCTCGCCCAGCTTCAGGTTCTCCCGGAAGAATCGCAGCGGGAACGCCCACTGCTGCAGCTCCGTCCACTGCGCCATCCAGCGCTGAACGTCCGGGTCGTCCTGCTTGTCGGGCGCGAGGAAGTCGTCGACAGGCACGGACTCGGGCGCGATGAAGCCGTCCAGCGACATCGACACGCTGAAGAACACCTTCCCGGACATCAGCTCTCCGCCTCCTTCCGTACGAGGCCGGTGACGTAGGCCGCCAGGTTGCTCAGGGTCTGCCGGCCGCCCTCGATCGCGTGGTACTTCTCGACCGCCTCGTCGCGCAGTTCCTTGGTGGGGAACACGGTGTGCATCTCGATCCGGGTCGCCGCGCCGTCCGGCGCGAAGGTCAGGACCGACTCGAAGGCGTTCGGGTCGTCGCGGGTCTCGCCGTGCAGCAGCGCGATCCGCTCCGGCGGGGTGATCCGCAGCCAGCGGATCCACTCGGAGTAGTCGGTCCCGTCCGGCCCGTGCAGTACGAAGACCCACTCCCCGCCCTCGCGGAACTCGAAGGACCGCGTCGTGGTGGTGAACCCCTCCGGACCCCACCACCGCGACAGGTGCCGCACCTCGGTGAACGCCTTGAACACCAGCTCCCGCGAGGCGTCGATGACCCGGGAGATCACGATCTCCCGGTCGGCCGCCGCCGACTCCGCCTGCGGTTCCTGTCTTGCCCCTGCCATCGGTCATTCCTCCTGTTGTGTCTGTTTGAGGTCCTGGACGTAGGTGTCCAGCCGGTCGAAACTCTCGTTCCAGAACCGCTCGAATCCGCCGACCCATTCGTGGACCGGCCGCAGCCCGTGGGCCTCCAGGCCGTAGAGGCGCTGCTTGCCGGCCTCGCGGACCCGCACCAGCCCCACCTCCCGGAGCACCCGCAGGTGCTTGGACGTCCGAGGCTGGCTTATCCCCAGCTCCTGGGCCAGGTCGGTCACCGGCCGCTCACCCGCCCGCAGCAGCGCCAGGATGTCCCTGCGCTGCGGCTCGGCGATCGCGTTGAACGCGTCCGACGTCGTCGCTGCTCGTGCCATGACGGCGATCATATTCCCATATCGGAATACGTCAAGCCGGTGGGGGATCGGGTGACCCTGGGCCGGAGCTTGACCGTCGAGAAGGCTGAACGACGGGCGATGACTTTGCCCCGGGCGAAGAGTCTCCTGTTCGACGCGATGCAGAGCGCGACCTCGAACAGGAGACTCTTCCGGTGACTGATTCGGAACTCACAGCGGACCGAGCCCGAAGGGCCGGGGTCTGGCCCTTGATCCATGCCGAGCGAGCGGCGCTGGCCGCCGATCTCGCGGACCTGACCGACGAGCGATGGACGATACGGTCGCTGTGCGACGACCTGACGGTGCGCGAGGTACTGGCCCATCTCACCTCAGGCGCGAGCCTCAACTCCGTGCGCTGGCTGGCGGGTGTGATCCGCTGCCGGTTCGACTTCGACAAACAGGTGGCCATGCGGCTCGCCGAGCAACTGGGCGCGAACCCGGCCGAGACGCTTGAGCGATTTCGGCGGATCGTCCCGAGCACGACCAAGCCTCCCCTCCCGGCCTTGGCCATGCTGGGCGAGACGGTCGTCCACGCGGAGGACATCCGGCGCCCGCTGGGCATCCGCCGCGATCATCCGATCGAAGTCGTCACGCGGGTGGCCGAGTACTACCACGGTACGGACCTCGTGGTCCTTGCCAAGGGACGTATCGGTGGCCTGCGACTCGTCGCGAACGACGGTCACTTCACGACGGGTTCGGGGCCGCTCGTGTTCGGCTCGACCGTGGCCCTGGTGATGGCCATGACCGGGCGCGCGGCGTACTGCGACGACCTGGAAGGCGACGGTGTCGGCCTCCTCCGTGAGCGCTGCGGACAGGCGTGACGGTGATCAGCGACGTACAAGGCCGTCGGACCGCGCCCCCTCACCGGTGAGCCAAGTGGGGCCGGGCCGGTTCTTCGGCCTGAACTGCCTCCTCGCGCCCCGGAGTCCGGACCGGAGCCGCCACCCTGCGCGGAACTCCGCACAGGGCCGTTACCGGCCCGCCGCGTAGAATGCCTGAACCGCGAGGCTGATCCACTCCGGGTGCTCCCAGGTGGTCCAGCGGGCACGCGCCGCCTTGTCGATCGTGGTCGCCGCCTCGTCCACGGACACGCCGCCCGCGCGCAGGCGCTCGACCTCGTCGCGTACGTGGGCCAGGTAGTCGCGTACGTCGCGGATCAGCGAGGTGTCCGCCACCTCGCCGTGGCCGGGGACGGCGATCTCCGCGTCGAGAGCGGCGAGTTGGTCGAGCACCGTGATCCAGCGCGCGCCGTCGACGTCGGTGTCGTACGGCGGGAAGTACGGCGTGATCGGGAAGATACGGGTCTCCAGCAGGTCCCCGCCGAACAGGACCCGGCCGTCGATGAGCACGGTCTGGTCGGAGGCGGTGTGCGCGGGGCCGACCGTGCGCAGTACGGCCGTACGGCCGCCGAGGTCGATCTCGGCCCGGTCGTCGTACACGAGGTCGGGGTCGACCAGCTCGACGCCTTCGAGTTGGGCGGCGACCGCCGGGCTCATGCCCCGGAACATGTCGATGTATGCGGGGCCCTTGCGGTGCAACTCGTCGCGCTGACCACGGTTGTAGACGATCGTGGTGCCCCCCGGCGAGTCCGACCCCCAGCGACGCCTGGTCTCCCTCGGGCGCGGTTACGTCGAGTGGGCCGTGGCCGACCCCTCGGCCGGCCGGTCTTCGGCGCCGGGGTGTCCGGTTCCGGCCACGAGATCTCGCCCCATCCGCACGAGGTCCTCGACCAGGAACTCGACCGGCTCACCGAGACCGGCGGACTGCCCGCTTCCTCGCGTCCCGGAGCCGACTTCGTGCTCTGGGCCGCCATCCACGGGCTCGCGACGCTGCTCATCGACGGGCTGGCGCGGGTGGACGACAGCCCGGGGGCCGTGGCTCGCGAGGCGGAGCGCGTCGTACGGGTCGTGCTCGACGGCCTGACGCGGGAGGCCGTGCCGGACGAGGGCCGGCCGGCCGTGCGCTCCCTCCATACGGAGCAACGCGCCGACGAGTAGGGCGCGGCTCCGTGTACCTCCTCGGGCCGACGGCCTCAGGACCCGTCGCCGCTCAGGAGTTGCTCCATCGCGGTGGCGTCCTCGTCGAAGGAGTCACGCCTGCGGTGGGGGCCGCAGCCCTGGACCAGGCGGGCGTAGTCGGCCGCGGCGGCGGCGATGCGGTCGCGCAGGA
Source organism: Streptomyces sp. NPDC058665 (assembly GCF_042714995.1). Taxonomy (NCBI): domain Bacteria; kingdom Bacillati; phylum Actinomycetota; class Actinomycetes; order Kitasatosporales; family Streptomycetaceae; genus Streptomyces; species Streptomyces sp. NPDC058665. The sequence continues at coordinate 101,296 of NZ_JBHXRX010000010.1, read as the reverse complement.
CCGCCCCGTTCGACTGGGCGCCGAAGTCGTCCGTCGCGGCGTACACGCCCCGCGACGACACCAGGGCGTGGAGATAGGAGAACATCGGCCGTAGCGCGTGTTCGAGGACGAGAGAGTGCCGTTCGGTGCCGCCGGTCGCGCCCATGAGGATGGGCATGTCCGACAGCGTGTCCTCGGGGAGCACGTCGAAGAAGGACTTGAACAGGCCGCTGAAGGAAGCGTTGAACGCCGGGGTGACCGCGATGACCGCGTCGGCGTCCGCGACAGTGCCGAACGCCTTCTCCAGTGGGGCGGACGGGAATCCGCTGAACATCGCGTCGATGATGGCGTGCCCCAGCGGGCGCAGCTCGACGAACGAGGACTCGACCCTGACCCCGGCGCCGGCGAGTTCCGTGCGTACCGCCGCCTCAAGCCGGTTGGCGAGCATACGTGTTGACGACGGCTCGCGCAGTCCGCCGGTGATGATCGTGAGTTTGGTTGTCGTCACGTCATCCATCCTCCAACTCCCGTCAGGATTCGGTGGGTTCCTTGGTGTTTCCCGCATCACGGGCTCGCAGGAGCGACTGGTGCGTGGGGGCGTCCGGCGCTTCGGGGGAGCGGCCGACGGCGAACTCCTTGCGGAGCACCGGCACCACCTCTTCCCCCAGGAGGTCGAGCTGTTCGAGCACCGTCTTGAGCGGCAGTCCCGCGTGGTCGAGAAGGAACAACTGGCGCTGGTAGTCGCCCGCGTACTCCCGGAAGCCCAGCGTCTTCTCGATCACCTCCTGCGGGGAGCCGACCGTGAGAGGTGTGAGCGAGGTGAACTCCTCCAGCGACGGACCGTGCCCGTACACGGGCGCGTTGTCGAAGTACGGCCTGAACTCCCGTACGGCGTCCTGGCTGTTACGGCGCATGAACACCTGCCCACCCAGGCCGACGACGGCCGTCTCCGGTGCGCCGTGGCCGTAGTGCGCGAAGCGCTGCCGGTACATGTCCACCATCGTCCGCGTGTGCGACGCGGGCCAGAAGATGTGGTTGGCGAAGAATCCGTCGCCGTAGTACGCGGCCAGTTCCGCGACCTCGGGGGTGCGGATGGAGCCGTGCCAGACGAACGGCGGGATGCCGTCCAGCGGCCGGGGAGCGAGGGTGAAGCCCTGGAGGGGTGAGCGGAGCTTGCCCTCCCAGTCGACGACCTCCTCGCGCCACAGCCGGCGCAGCAGGCCGTAGTGCTCGACGGTCAGCGGGATGGCCTTGCGGATGTCCTGGCCGAACCACGGGTAGACCGGCCCGGTGTTCCCGCGTCCCAGCATCACGTCGGTCCGTCCGCCCGACAGATGCTGCAGGACGCTGAAGTCCTCGGCGATCTTCACGGGGTCGTTGGTGGTGATCAGCGTGGTCGACGTCGACAGGATGATCCGCTCGGTCTGCCCGGCGATGTAGCCGAGCAGGGTCGTGGGTGAGGACGGGACGAAGGGCGGATTGTGGTGCTCACCCGTGGCGAAGACGTCGAGGCCGACCTCCTCCGCCTTACGGGCGATGGTCACGCTGGCCCGGATCCGTTCGGCCTCGGTGGGGGCACCACCGGTGGTCGGATCGGGGGTCACATCACCGACGGTGAAGATTCCGAACTGCGTCCCGGTCGTCATGTCACGACACCTCTCAGCTCGCGCGGGGCCGCTCGTCTGCGCCCTGGTATCGGTTGCGGCACACGGCATCCGCCCCCGTGGCCTCCGTAGCCTCACAAACCACTTCATTTCTACCCAATGAGGCCGACGCCGAATCCGGGCCGTCCCCGGACGCCGGAGAGCACGCCCCGCCCGGGGCGAGTCCCTATTCGACGCCGACAGGCCTCCGGGCTGCCGTCGTGCGTCGCAGCCGGGCCGAGAGATGGTGTTGCAGCGGTTGGCCCACGGCCGCGAGGTCGTGGACGAACGTGAGCGCGTCGTCGTCCGTCAGGGTGTAGCGGCGACGCGTGGCGTCGACCTCCTTGGCGGTGGGGGTGCGGGCCACCTCGTGGGTGGCGAGGTCGACCGTCTCGCCGGTGGCCTGGCCCACCGAGATCTCCGCGATGCCGGTGGGCTGGGTGATCAGCGCCTCCACCCGGCCGTCCGGCTGGAGCCGCCACCAGCCGCTCTCGCGGGCCGACGGGCGCAGCGGCGCCCCGTCGGCGTCGAGCAGCCAGGCCCGGGTCTCGTAGCGGAGGAAGGGGCGGCCGTCGTGGCTGAAGGTGATCTCCTGCGCGTAGCTGAAATCCTCGGTGAGTGTGGGGTATTCGCCGCGTCCCCGGCCGCTCCAGGTGCCCAGAAGCCCGAGCACCGGCGCGAGCAGTGGGTGCGGTGCGGGAGCCCCGTCCGGGCGGTGGGTGTCGGGGTACGGGTGCTCTGGTGCGAGGTCGAACACGGTTCGCGCTCCTGGAGTCGGGGCCTGTGCCGCGTTGAAGCCTAAGGGCGGTCCCGTAATCCCTGGCGGGCGCGCGGCTCCGGGGAGCCCTCGTGGCCCGTCCCGTGCCGTGCATACATTCCATTTACGACGTTTCAACGCGATGAGGAGGAAAATGGCAAGTGTAGAGAAGTGATGGAGGCGAGAGATGTCCCAAACCCGCTACACCAAGGACCGCGGCCTGACCACGCGCATGGTGACCACCATGTTCCTGATCGGTCTGCTGTACGTGGTCCTGGTCGGTGTGCTGCTTGCCGTGCTGGGGAAGTTCTGGCCGGTGATCCTGATCATCGCCGGTGGCCTGTTCGTCGCGCAGTTCTGGTTCAGCGACAAGATCGCGGCCTTCGGCATGGGCGCGCGCGAGGTCACTCCGGAGCAGGCGCCCGAGCTGCACGGCGCCGTTGACCGTATCTGTGCGCTGGCCGACATGCCGAAGCCCAAGGTGGCGATATCGGAGAGTGACATACCGAACGCCTTCGCCACCGGCCGGAGCGAACGCAGCTCACTCGTCTGCGCCACCACCGGCCTGCTCCGCAGACTGGAACCGGAGGAGCTGGAGGGCGTCCTCGCCCACGAGATGTCGCACGTCGCGCACCGCGACGTCGCCGTCATGACCATCGCGTCGTTCCTGGGTGTGCTGGCGGGCCTGATGACCCGGATCGCGCTCTGGAGCGGACTGTCGCGAAGCGCCAGCAACGCCGGGCCCGCCGGTATCGCCATCCTGGTGATCCCGCTGGTCAGCGCGGTGGTGTACGCGATCGGCTTCCTGCTCACGCGACTGCTCTCCCGCTATCGCGAGCTCTCCGCCGACCGCACCGCTGCCCTGCTCACCGGCCGACCGTCGGCTCTGGCGTCGGCGCTGACCAAGGTGGACAGCCAGATGGCGCGGATCCCGACCAGGGACCTGCGGAAGGCGGAGCCGTACAACGCCTTCTTCTTCGTGCCGGCCTTCTCCTCCCGCGAGAGCCTGGGGCGGCTGCTGTCCTCGCACCCGACCCTTCAGCAGCGGCTGGACCAGCTCGCCCGGATGTCCGCCGAGCTCGCCCGCCCGTGACCCCGCCCGTGACCCGTCCGTCCCCCCCTCGTCACCGTGAGGAGCTGGTCCCGTGGGCCTTCTCGACACCATCCTGGGCCGGAGCAAACCGGTCCGGCCCGATCTCGACCAGCTCTTCGCGCTCCCTTCCGCCGCGCTGACGCTCCAGGCCGGAGCCGGCTACACGCCGACCGGCCTGGGCTCGGTCTGTTTCGCAGGTGTCGAGGGCGGCGGCTTCGCCCGGATCCGCCAGGACGTACAGGAACTGCTCGACGCGGACACCGGCGAGGGCGGCCACCCGGTGGAGTTCAGCCAGGACTCGTACGGGTACACGTGGCTGCTCTCCCGACAGGCGCCCGACGACACGGCCGCGCTGGTCAACGATCTGCACGCGGTCAACACACTGCTCCAGGACGGCGGCTTCGGCCCGCAGCTGCTCTGCTCCCTGATCAGTTTCCGTGATGCGGAACAGCGGCCGCTCGCCCTCGTCTACCTCTACAAACGCGGCAGCTTCTACCCCTTCGCGCCCCGGCCCGGTGACGCCGAGAAGCGGGACAACCAGCGAGAGCTCCAGGTCAGAGCGATCGTCGGGGACGATCTGCGGATCGAGCCCGATCTCGCCCGCTGGTTCCCCGTCTGGGGCGCGCCGGGACTCTGATCCGCGCCCACCGCCCCTTCACCGAGTCAGGCCGTACGTCAGGTCGTACAGCGATCGAGAACAGCCGTCGTCGAGTGCGCGGGCGCAGGCGTTCGCATCCGCTCGCGGTACTCCCGGGCCGTCGCCACCAGCGCGTCGAGGGCCCCCCTCGTACGCATGAGGTCGTCGATGTGCTCGGAGAGCCGTTCGCGTTCCTGTGCCATCCGCTCCAGCGCCGCGTCCGAGTTCACCTCGCTGGGCGCGTCGACGCACGGCAGCAGCTCGTAGATCGTCCGGCTGGAGAGCCCCGCCGCGTACAGCCGCTGGACGAACGCGACCCGCTCGACCTCGCTGTCCGTGTAGTGCCGCTGCCCGCTGGGGCTGCGGGTGCTGGCGAGCAGCCCCTGCTCCTCGTAGTAGCGCACCGATCTGACGCTGACTCCGGCGCGCGAGGCGAGTTCACCGATCCGCACAAGGCCCTCCCGATGCTGTCCTGTGTCTTGTGCCCTGTGTCGTGCGTCACAAGGCTTGCCTCTGACGTCGATGTGAGGTTTTAGCGTAACCGCAGTGCTCGAAACCCGGGCACGGCGCATCTCGCATCTCGCACCTCGCATCGCGAAGGAGTCCTGACGTGACGACCCTCTTCACCCGTTACCGGCTCGGCGGCCTCACCCTGCCCAACAGGGTGGTCATGGCCCCGATGACCAGGGTCCGCGCTGCGGCCGATGGGCTGGCCACGCCGTCGATGGCCGCCTACTACGCCCAGCGGGCCACGGCCGGGCTGATCGTGAGCGAAGGGGTCCAGCCGAGCGCGATCGGGCAGTCCAACCCGGGCACCCCCGGACTCCACACCGACGAGCAGGTCGTCTCGTGGCGCCCCGTGACCGCCGCCGTCCACGCCAACGGCGGGCGGATCTTCGCCCAGCTCATGCACGGCGGACGGGTCTCGCATCCCGACACCATCGGTACGCGGCCGGTCGGCCCCTCCGCCGTCCCCGCCGTCGGCGACGTATTCACGCCGACCGGGCCCCAGCCCGCCCCGACGCCGCGCGCACTGGACGCCGCCGAGGTGCCCGAGCATGTCCGGTCGTACGCCCAGGCCGCCCGCCGTGCCACCGACGCCGGCTTCGACGGTGTCGAACTGCACGGCGCCAACGGTTACTTGATCTCGCAGTTCCTCTCCTCCAACGCCAACCTGCGCACCGACGGCTACGGCGGCCCGATCGCGAACCGGATCAGGTTCGCCGTCGAGGCGGCTGCCGCCACCGCCGACGCCATCGGCGGGCACCGGACCGGCATCAGGCTCTCCCCGGGCGGGACGTTCTGGGGAGTCGAGGAGAAGGACGTCAGCGAGCTGTACGCCGCACTGCTGACCGAACTGGCCCAACTCGACCTGGGTTACGTCCACATCGAGGCCACCGCCGACGAAGAGGTGCTCGTCGCCCTGCGCCGGGCCTGGCCTGGCACCCTCGTCATGAACCCCACCCTCCCCATGGGACCGAAGCAGGCCGGCAGGGAGGACGCCGACCACTGGCTCGGGCTGGGCGCCGACCTCATCAGCTTCGGCCGCGCCTTCATCGCCAACCCCGACCTCGTCGAGCGGCTGCGCGCCGGACTGCCGATCGCGCCCGTCGACGAGGCCACGTACTACCAGGGCGGTGACGCGGGCTATCTGACCTACCCGGCCCACGAGTACGCGGCCTGAGGCGACGGCCGAGGCGCCGCCGGGTCGGTGAGAACGGCCACCGGCCTCCCGTGGATCACCACGGGAGGCCGGCGACTGCGTGCGGGGGCTTTACAGCACGTTGTTGCCGAAGATCACGTTGGTGTTGAAGCTGTCGTTGATGACGAAGCTGTCCTTGATGAGGACGTTGTCCTTGATCACCGTGGAGACGAACTCGCTGTCCACGATGTAGTTGCCGCGGTCGTGCTTCTTGCCGTACTCCTCGCCGTGCTCACCGGCGGAGGCGGCGCCCGCGCTGCCGAGAATGGCGACGGCGGCGAGAGCGGTGGCGGCAACTGCTGTACGGATACGCATGTATCTACTCTTTCTGGGTGTTGTGCGGGGACTGTCGGACTCTGCACCCATTGACGTCCGGCGCCCCTCGATAACCGGCCGACGGGGCAGACCACTCCGATGCCGGGCAGGGCCTCGCCCCGTCGGCCGGTCAGCCGTTCTTCGGGGGAGGGCCGACCGGGCGGATCGGCATGAAGGGCGAAATTAAGTCAGTCGCTTGCTTTAGCTCGGTGGGGGGAGTTCACTGATCACGTACTCGAAGCCGACCCCGAGGAGGTTCGATGAGCGGCTCCCAGTCAGGTGCCGGTACCCTCGTGCCCGTGAGAGGGAAGACCGGCCGGGGGGATCGGGCCGACGCGACGCGGGAGTTGATTCTCGCGACGGCGGAGCGGCTGTTCGCCGAGCACGGAGTCTTCGCCGTCTCCAACCGGCAGGTCAGCGAAGCGGCGGGACAGGGCAACAACGCCGCGGTCGGCTACCACTTCGGTACGAAGACGGACCTCGTACGGGCGATCGCACGCAAGCACGCGGAGCCGGTCGAAGAGGTCCGGCTGCGGATGGTGGCCGAGGTCGGGGACTCGTCTGACGTACGGGACTGGGTGGCCTGCCTCGTACGCCCGAGCACCAATCATCTCGCCGAGCTCGGCAGCCCCACGTGGTACGCCCGGTTCACCGCACAGGCGATGACGGACCCCGGCCTGCGCGAGATCATGGTCCATGAATCCCGCACCGCTCCCTCGCTGCGCCGGATCATCCAGGGGCTCGACGAGTGCCTGTCGGATCTGCCGGCCGAAGTACGGGCCGAGCGCGGTGACATGGCCCGGCAGCTGATGGTGCACATCTGCGCCGAACGGGAGCGGGCGCTCGCGCTCGGTACCGCCACTCCACGGTCGAGTTGGTACGGCGCCGGGACCGGTCTGATCGACGCGATCGTCGGGCTCTGGCTGGCCCCCGTCTCCCAGACCTGATCACCACTCGCACCTGAGGATGTCTCGGGCCGTTCCGGTCTGCCCCTGAACCCCTGGCCCTCTCATGCCCGGACTGGCTCCCCGCCCGCCCCGTGCGCGCTGATGAGGCCACCCCCTGCGACCCCCACGTCCCTCACCGAACCGCAGACGGAGGAGTTCCGAACGATGAAAGCAACGGTGGAGCGGACGCCGCTCCCCACGGGCCGTGAGGCCGCCGACGTGCTGGTGGTCGGCGCGTCCGCCGCCGGGCTGAGCACGGTGGAGGCGTTACGGCGCCAGGGCTACGCGGGCAGGGTGACCGTGCTGGGCGCGGAGACACACCCGCCGTACGACCGGCCACCGCTGTCGAAGCAGGTTCTCGCCGGCCTCTGGGATCCCGGCCGGGCCCAACTGCGGTCGCGGGAGGCGCTGTCGGCGCTGGAGGCCGAGTTCATCCTGGGCGAGCCGGCGGTCGGCCTGGACCCGGCGACCCGCACGGTACGCACCGCGTCCGGCCACACGCTGAGTGCCGACGCCGTGGTCGTGGCCACCGGAACGCGCCCCCGCGCCTTTCCGGGCCAAGCCGGTCTGGCCGGGGTTCACGTACTGCGCACCCTCGATGACGCGCTCGCACTCCGCGACGCACTACTGGACTCGGCCCGGCTCGTCGTCGTGGGCGACGGAGTACTCGGCGCCGAGATCGCCGCCACCGCCCGCACCATGGGCCTGGACGTCACCGTCGCCGGGCCTCAGCACGCGCCCATGGCGAGCCAACTCGGCCCCCGTGTCGCCGACTTGCTCGCCGAACTGCACACCGGGCGCGGGGTACGTCTGAGGCTGGGCGCCGGTGTCCGCAGGCTGGTCGGGAGCGCGGGCGCTGTCACCGGCGTCGGTCTCGACAGCGGCGAGGTACTGTCCGCGGATCTCGTCGTGGTGGCGATCGGCGCCGACCCGGTGACCGGGTGGCTCCAGGACAGCGGCCTTCGGGTGGACAACGGGCTTGTCTGTGACTCCCGTTGCCGGGCGGGCGAGGGCGTGTACGCCGTCGGGGACGTGGCGCGCTGGCATCACGACCAGCTTGGCGCGCTGCTACGGCTGGAGAACCGGACCAACGCCGGCGAGCAGGCCATGGTCGTCGCCGCCAACATCCTCGGTGGCGACCGGGCTTACACGCCCGTGCCGTACTTCTGGACCGACCAGTTCGACACGAAGATCCAGGTGCACGGCTTCATTCCGACCGGCGCCGACACCGGCGCAGACGCCGAGACGGACACGGACGCGGACGCCAATGCCGACGCCGGGATGACCGTCGTGGACGGAGACCCGGCGACCGGACGATTCGTCGCGCGGTACCGACACGCCGGCAGGGTCACCGGAGTTCTCGGCTGGAACATGCCAAAGCAGACCCGCCTTCGCCGCCAGGGCGTCGCCGACGCGCTCGCCGACGGACCGGCGCGGGCCACCGCCCTGCGCTGACAGGCCCGTTCCCCCTCACAACCACAACTCCCCACAACACACCCCCCTTTGGAGCGGAGACATGACCAACACCGTCGAATCCGTGGGCGAAAGCCCGGCCGCCGTACCCGAGTTCCCGATGACCCGAGCCGCCCGCTGCCCGTTCGACCCGCCGCCGACCGCGGTCGCCAAGCAGAAGGAGGCCCCGCTCACCAAGGTCCGGCTCTGGGACGACAGCACCCCCTGGCTGGTGACGCGTTACGCCGAACAGCGCGCCCTCATCGCCGATCCCCGGGTCAGCGCCGACATCAACCGTCCCGGCTACCCGCTCCAGGTACCGCTCCCTCCCGGTGGCGCGGCGGCCAGCTTCATCCTCATGGACGACCCCGAGCACGCCCGGCTGCGGCGCATGGTGACGGCGCCCTTCGCCATCAAGCGGGTGGAAGCGCTGCGACCCGCTGTCCAGCGGATCGTCGACGAGCTCATCGACGACATGCTCGCCGGTCCGAAACCCGTCGACCTGGTGGAGGCGTTCGCGCTGCCGGTGCCCTCGCTGGTGATCTGCGAACTGCTCGGGGTCCCCTACAGCGACCACGACTTCTTCCAGGACAACAGCAAGGTCATCATCAAGCGGGACGCCGACCCCGAGGACCGGCTCGGCGCCCGGAACGCGCTGCTCGGCTATCTGGACGACCTCATGGGCCGGAAGATCGCCGCCCCCACCGACGATCTCCTGTCCGGCCTGGCCGAGCGCGTGACGGCGGGGGAGCTGACCCGGACCGAGGCGGCGCAGATGGGAGTGCTGCTGCTGATCGCCGGACACGAGACCACCGCGAACATGATCGCGCTCGGTACGCTCGCGCTGCTCGAACACCCCGCCCAACTCGATCTCCTGCGGGACTCCGACGATCCCAAGCTGGTCGCGTCGGCCGTCGAGGAGCTGCTGCGCTACCTCAACATCGTCCACAACGGCAGCCGCCGGGTCGCGCTCGAAGACATCGACATCGCCGGTGAACACGTCCGGGCCGGCGACGGGCTGATCATCGCCAACGACATCGGCAACCGCGACCCCGACGCCTTCCCCGACCCCGACCGTCTCGACATCGGGCGCGACGCCCGCCACCACGTGGCCTTCGGCTTCGGCGTCCACCAGTGTCTGGGCCAGCCGCTGGCCCGGCTGGAACTCCAGGTCGTCTACAGCACCCTCTACCGGCGCGTCCCCACCCTGCGGCTCGCCGCCGACATCGGCCAACTCCCGTTCAAGCACGACGGGAACGTGTACGGGGTCTACGAGCTGCCCGTCACCTGGTGATCCGCCCTGCCCGACCCAACCCCACCGAAGGAGCCCTCATGAAGATCACTCTCGACCAGGACCGGTGCGTCGCGTCCGGACAGTGCGTCGTGGCCGCCGCCGATGTGTTCGACCAGCGCGACGAGGACGGCATCGCCGTACTCCTCAACGCCGAGCCTTCCGCCGATCAGGCAGCCGACACCCGCCACGCCGCGTCCGTCTGTCCGGCGCTCGCCATCCACATCCAGGAGTGATGCCACGCCGGTGTCACTCACCGGCAATCACTCCGGCATTCACTCGAACGGCGTAGTCCGGCTGGTAGTGGGAGCGGGACCGGCGGATTGTCGGCCCCATGCCGGAGTGGTCCGGAGAGCGGGCCACCTACGTGGCCGAGGAGGCTCTCATGGCACAGACCGCGTCCCCTTCGGGGGCTCATCAGACACCGCACCGCAGGAGCCACGGCGGGGCGTCGTGGGCGACGGGCGGGGCCATGTTCGCCGGGGTCCTGCTGTTCGTGGACGGTGTGCTGTCCGTTCTGAACGGTGTGGTGGCCGTCGCGCGGGACAACGTGTTCACGCTCAGCGGAAGCTACACCTACCAGTTCACCCTGACCTCGTGGGGCGTGATCCATCTGGTGGTGGGCACGCTTCTGATCCTCACCGGGCTGGGCATCGTCCGGCGCGCGCCCTGGGCGCGGGTGATCGGGGTGGGCATGGCCGCCGTGAGTGTCGTGGCGAACTTCATGTGGCTGCCGTACCAGCCCGTCTGGGCGGTGGTCACCATCGCGATCGGCGTCTTCGTCATCTGGTCGCTGCTGACCGACCGCTCCAGGGCGGCGGTGCGGTAGCCGGCTGTACGGCGAGCGGCCGGGTTCTGCCCGGCCGCGTCGTCGTCGCCCCTCAGGAACGCGGACGGCGGGCCTGGTCGTCCCGCTCCGCGTTCTTCTCCTTGATCCGCGCGGCTTCCTTCCGGACCTCGGCCTGCGTGGCGCGCTCCCGCCGCAGCCAGGAGGGAAGCTCCTCCTTGAGCGCCTCGATCTGCTCCGTGGTCAGCGCCTCGGTGACGCCGCCACGGGCGAGACCCGCGATGGAGACGCCCAGCCTGGCCGCGACCACCGGCCGGGGATGCGGACCGTCGCGCCGCAGTTCCAGCAGCCACTCGGGCGGGTCCGTCTGGAGCGCGTTCAACTCGGTGCGTGAGACGACACCCTCCTGGAAATCGGCGGGGGTGGCCTCAAGGTAGACACCCAGTTTCTTCGCCGCCGTGGCGGGCTTCATCGTCTGGGTGGTCTGGTGCGACTTCATGGTGTCCAGACTATCGAGCGGGTAAGGGCTGTCCGACCACGGCCGGTAGCCTGGCTGAGTGACAGGCTCGGAGGTACCCCTCGCGTCCCCCACGTTCCGGCTCGCGTACGTACCGGGGGTGATCCCCGGCAAGTGGGTGCGGATCTGGAACGATCGGCTCCCCGACGTACCACTGACCCTGACCACGATCGCCGCGGCAGACGCGGCGGATGCGCTGCGCGCGGGGGAGGCCGACGCGGGATTCGTACGGCTGCCGGTCGACCGGACGGACCTCAGCGCGATCCCGCTCTACACCGAGACGACGGTCGTCCTCGTGCCGAAGGACCACCTCGTGGCCGCGGCGGACGAGGTGTCCGTCGCGGATCTGGCCGACGACATCGTGATGCACCCCCTCGACGACACCCTCGACTGGGCCGGCCCCCTGCCCGGACTGCCCGCGAAGCAGCGACCCGCCACGACGGGGGACGCCGTGGAGCTGGTGGCGGCAGGCGTGGGACTGCTCGTCGTCCCGCAGTCGCTCGCCCGCCTGCACCACCGCAAGGACCTCACCTACCGGACGGTCTCCGACGCCCCCGAGTCGCGCGTCGCACTGTCGTGGCCGGAGGAGCGGACCACCGATCTGGTCGAGGAGTTCATCGGGATCGTCCGGGGGCGCACCGTCAACAGCTCACGGGGCCGCCGCGCGGCCCCGGCGCAGGAGCAGCCGGGCTCATCGAAGGCCAAGCCGAAACCGAAGGCGAAGCGCTCGGACACGGCAGGCGCCCGCCGGAAGCCCGCCGCGGGCAAGTCGACGGGCAGGAATCCCCGGAGCGGCGGCTCGGGCGGCGGTACGGGGGGTACGGGCGGTACGAAGAGCGGCCGGCGCGGCAGACCGGGCCGCCGCTCCTAGGGCCTGTCGTTCGGATCAGGCCTTGCCGGTTCACCGGTCGGCGCGTCCCGGCCCCGGTCGGCCGGGAGTTGACGGATCGGAGCGGCCGGCAGTGCGTCAATCACCCGACGGCGCACATCAGTTGGACCCGGGGTCCGCGTTCCCTTCGACCAGCCTGGCGAGATTGTCCAGCGACATCCGTGAGCCCGTCTCGCTGTCGGCCGCCGGCACCGCGTCCGGGATCCCCTCGTGCAGCAGGACGATCTCCGTACCGCCGTCGACATCCCTGAGCGTGGTCGTCATGGTCATGCTGCCGAGGAGCGCGGGGTCCGCGCTCTCGAACTCGATGACCTCCACGACCTGCTCGTCGGGCACCAGCCGTGCGAAGTGCCCGTGGTACGTGTCCGTCTGCGCCGCCGACTTCCCGGTGTCCGTCGGCGCGTCGTAGATGAGCGAGACACGGAACCGCCCGCCCTCGCGGTCGTCGAACTCGTGCACCTGGGTGGTCATTCCGTCCGGCGCCCGCCATTTCGCGACGGAGTCGGCGTCCAGCAGGGCGCGGTAGACGGCGGTACGCGGAGCCCGTACACGCCGGGAGATCTCGATCGAGTACATGACCTCAACCTAGCGTCTGTCGTTCCCTCACGGCCGAGGCGACTGCCCGACGTTCGGGGGCGTGCTGCGCCAGGTCAGTGTGTTGCTGCGGTGGAGTTCGTAGAAGAGCCAGCCCAGCGAGATCGCGGCCAGCAGGAAGTAGGTGAACCGGCTGGTGACACCGTCCCAGAGCGCGTGCAGCGCGACCGCGAACAGGAAGGTGACCACGAGTTGTGTGGTCGCGGCGAAGGACCAGCGCGCCCCCACCGCCCCCCACAGCGCTCCGCAGATCAGCCCGGTCCACGCCATGTGCGCTGCGGGGGAGGTCAGTCCGCGCAGCAGCAGGGTCTGCTCGACGTCCCCGATGTTCCCCTGGGACTGCAACAGCGCCGTGAACGCGTACCCCATGGTCTCCAGCGTGGCGAACCCCATGCCCGACGCGACCCCGATCAGCAGTCCGTCCGAGATGTGTACGGTGCCCTGCCGCCACTGCCACAGCAGGATCAGCACCGGGACGATCAGCTTGCACGACTCCTCGATCAGGCCGATGCCGATCAGGGACGACGCGCCCAGGCCCCTGAGGGTCGCGAACTCCAGCCGTCCGGCGGTCACAATGCCGACCACACCGCCGAACAGCGCCGCGATTCCGAGCACGAAAGGACCGACCTGCCACTCGCCCGTACTCCCGGCGACGAACGTGAGGAAGGAGAGTGGGACGACGAGAGCGCCCAACAGGATCAGGGACGGTACGTAGTTGACGTTGCCGGTGTCGATGAGCGTGCTCTGCACCAGGAAGTACAGCCCGAGCCCGACGGCCAGAACGGGCAGCCATGCCCACTTGCGCATGGTCGTCGGCATCGACAGCACCTCGTTCTCACGTCGGCGGCGGGTCGGGCCACCGCAGCGTAAGCCGGACCGGGCCGTGCACGAGGCAACGACCCGGCCGGGTCAGAACGCGCTCACCGAGGTCGAACAGGTCACGCCGCTACGGGATGCGTGCCACGCCCGCGTAGATGCCGCTCATCTCCTGCTCGGGCGCTCCCGCTTCCTTGAACCACGCGGGCGCCGTCACCAGTCCGGGCTGGATCAGCTCAAGTCCGTCGAAGAACCGGCTCACCCCGGTGTGGGTACGGAACCCCAGCCTGATGCCGCCCTTCGCGTACTCCGCGACGACCTTGTCCGACAGTTCGGGTACCAGGTCGGACGCGGCGTGCGACAGCACCAGATAGCTGCCCGACGGCAGCACGTCCACCAGGCTGGAGACGATCTCGTAGGGGCCCTGGTCGTCGGGCACGAAATGCATCAGGGCGATGAGGGAGAGCGCGATCGGCTGGTCGAAGTCCAGGGTGGCGCGGGCGTACTGCAGTATCTCCTGCGGGTCGCGCACATCGGCCTGGATGTAGTCGGTCGTGCCTTCGGGGGTGCTGACGAGCAGGGCCTCGGCGTGCCGCAGGACGATGGGGTCGTTGTCCGCGTAGACCACCCGGGCCGTCGGCATGATCGCCTGGACGATCTGGTGCAGGTTGGGCTCGGTCGGGATGCCGGTGCCGATGTCCAGGAACTGGCTCACCCCGTTGTCGGCGAGCCAGGCGGCGGCACGGTGCATGAACGCCCGGTTCTGGCGGGCGCCGTCCGCCGATTCGGCCGGCAGCCGCTCGCCGACCTGGCGGTCGACCTCGTAGTTGTCCTTGCCGCCGAGTAGCCAGTCGTAGACGCGCGCAGGGTGCGGCTTGCTGGTGTCGACCTGAGGTTTGGGCGTCCCTGCCGTCATACGAAACTCCGATGGGTCGTGGCGGTACGACGGGAGGCTGTACGGCGTGTTCGCGCGCCGTCGCCGGGCTTCCCCGGACGTCACCGGCCGTCCGGGGAATTCTGCCACAGGGAAAGGGACTTGATCCGTCCGCGGTGGGCCGGGTGCTGTCCGGCCGCTCAGGCCATCGGCAGACCCAGGCCGTAGAAGGTCACGCGGTACGCGCCCAGGTCCCCGGCCTCGTTGCCTATGAGCAGGTCCTCGGGGGACACCACACCCATCGCGCGCGCCGTCGCCACGATCGTCTCGGCCAGCGCCTGGCCGTCGGGCCGGCCGGGACCGCCCGCGTCGATGCGCAGCCGCGGGCTGTCGGGGTCGGGCCAGGGCCTGCCGGTCGTCGGATGCTCGGCCGCCGTGCCCCAGCCCAGCACGGCCGGGTTCACGGACTCGTCCGCGAACGAGGCGAGCATCAGCCGGTCGCCGCAGTCGATGTCGAACAGGATCGGCGCGCCCTTCCCCTCGATCCGGCCGTAGATCGGCATCCACATCGGGGTACGCAGCGCGGTCGTCTCGGCAGGCAGCGTCGTCAGGAAGTCGGCGAGCGCCCTTGTCATCGTCTCCCAGCCGCGGACCCGCCAGCCGCCGGGGAAGGTGAGGCCGCCGTTCGACCCGTCGGGCCGGAAGCCGAAGAAGCCGGTGATCGCGTGGTCGTCGTCGTGGCCCTGCCGTACGAACCAGCTCTCGACCGGGTCGGTGGGCTGAAGGACCAGTTCGGGCCCCGCCGGACCCGCGCGCAGCTCCAGGGTGTTCGACTCACCCCGCCAGCGCAGATACGGCGAGCCCCAGCTCGGCACGGGGCGCAGGAACGGCGCGAGCCTGCCGTGCACCCCCATGATCGACGCCTCGCCGAAAGTGGCGGTCAGCTCGTCCTTGACCATCCGGAACGCCTCCGCCTGGGAGGCGGCGTCCGGCTCGGCACGCCGTACGGGGATGGCCAGTTCGACGTACGCCTCCCCACCCACGTACCGCTCCTCGTACTTCCCGACGGGCCGTAGCCGCGCGTCGCCGGTGGAACGGCCGGTGACCACGGTCGGGCTGTCGCTCCAGCCCCAGCCGAGCCGGACCACCAGCGCCCGTGTCGCGTCCGACGTCCAGCCGCCGGTGTCCGCCGCGCGGAGGCGGACCGCCAGGGCCGCTACCGTCTCGTCCGTGGCGCTCTGTTGTGGTGCGCTGCCCCGCTGTTCGGTCATGCGACCGATCTTGCCGTACGAACCGGCGGATCTCAGCCGGGAGTTGCGGACTTGGAACATCCATTACGGACCCGGCGGCGGGACGGGCGTCAGCCGTTGTTGTCCGGGTCAGGGCCGGTGCGCTCGTCGCGGTTCAGCGCCGCGATCTCGGCGATGTCCGCCTCGCCCAGCTCGAAGTCGAACAGGCCGAGGTTCTCCTGGACGCGTTCGCGTGTGACCGACTTGGGGAAGACGATGTCCCCTCGCTGGAGGGCCCAGCGGAGCGTGACCTGCGCGGGGGTCCGGCCGATGTCGTTCGCGATGCGGACGACGACCGGGTCGTTCAGCACCATGCCCTTGGCGAGAGGGGACCAGGCCTCGGTCGCGATGTCGTGCTCGGTGTTGAACGCCCTGACCTCGTCCTGGGTCAGATACGGGTGGACCTCGACCTGGTTGACGGCGGGCACGATCACCGAGTTCTCCAGCAGGCGGCGCAGATGGTGCGGCTGGAAGTTGGAGACGCCGATGGCCCTGACGCGCCCGGACCGGTAGATCTCCTCCAGCGTCTGCCAGGCCTCAACGAAGTTCCCGGACTTGGGCCGCGGCCAGTGGATCAGAAAGAGGTCGATGTGGGCCAGCCCGAGGTCCTCAAGGCTCCGGTCGAACGCGGCGCGCGCGTCGGGGGCCTTGTGGAACTGGTTGTTCAGCTTGCTCGTCACGAAGATGTCGTCCCGGTCGATGCCGGAGTCGCGGATCGCCTCGCCGACCTCCTTCTCGTTGCCGTACATCTCCGCCGTGTCGATGTGCCGGTAGCCGCTCTCCAGCGCGGTCAGCGTCGCCTTACGGGTCTCGGCGGGCGGGATCTGGAAGGTGCCGAAGCCGAGCTGGGGAATCGTCACCCCGTTGTTGAGGGTGACGTCGGGTACGGCGTTCATGGTGGCTCCTTGAATGTGGTGCTTCGACAGCGGTGAGAGGGCGGCTGGGGGCACAGCACCGCCTTCCCGATCGTATTGCCGGTAAAACAGCGCAATGGGGCAAATGCTCCAGTGGTGTCCTCGGCCGGGCCGGGTCCGACGGCGCGTCAGCCGGCTTGGTTACGAAAAGGTGGCGTGCTCCTTATCCACGGGTTGCGGGCAACCATCTCCAGGTCCCACCCGTCTGCCAGGACATGAAGATCTCTTTTCTGATTCACAACGCGTACGGGATAGGAGGGACGATCACCACCACGTTCAACTTGGCCCGCGCGCTGGCCGATCGGCATGACGTGGAGATCATCTCGGCACTCCGCCACCGCGAGCGGCCGAACCTCACGCTCGACCCGCGCGTGCGGCTGCGGCCCCTGGTGGATCTGCGGCACGAGAAGGACGACCCGCGGCATCTGACGCCCGCGAAGGTCTTCCCCTCGTCCGAATACCGCTACCAGCAGTACAGCGCGCTCACCGACGAGCGCATCGGTGACGCCCTCGGCTCGCTCGACGCCGACGTCGTCGTGGGCACCCGGCCCGGCCTCAACGTGCATCTGGCCCTCCAGGCGCCCGCGCGGACGGTACGCGTCGGCCAGGAGCACCTCACGCTCAACAACCACCCGCCGCGCCTGCGCAACGCGCTGCGCCGGGTCTATCCGCGGCTGGACGCGCTCACCCCCGTCACGGAGGCCGACGCCGCGGCCTACCGGCGCAAGATGCGGCTGCCCGGCGTCCGGGTACAGGCACTGCCCAACAGCGTCCCGGCCCCGGCCCTCCCGCCCGCGGACGGCGGCGAGCGCGTCGTGATGGCCGCCGGACGGCTGGTGCCGGTGAAACGGTTCGACCTGCTGATCGAGGCCTTCGCAGCCGTCGCCGCCGAACGACCCGACTGGCAGCTGCGCATCTACGGCAAGGGCGAGGAGCACGAGCGGCTGCGCGCGCTGATAGACCGGCTCGGCCTCTACAACTGCGTTTTCCTCATGGGCGCGGTGACCCCGATGGAAGCCGAGTGGGTCAAGGCGTCGATCGGCGCCGCGACCTCCAACTTCGAGCCGTTCGGCATGACCATCGTCGAGGCGATGCGCTGCGGACTGCCCGTCGTGAGCACCGACTGCGAGTACGGCCCCGGCGAGATCATCGCCCCGGGCGAGGACGGCCGGCTGGTCCCCGTCGGCGACCGCGACGCGCTGGCAGGCGCCCTGCTGGACCTCGTACGCGACGACGGGCTGCGCCGCCGGATGGGCCGTACGGCCCTGGAGAACTCCCGCCGGTACGCGCCCGGCCCCGTGGTCGCCCAGGCCGAGCAGCTGTTCGAGGAGCTGCTGGCGGCCCGAAGAGACGGCCGCCCACGGCCGCGCGGGCGGGACCACGCCCTGGTGAGCGGCGGTTACGCGGCCAAGGACACCGCGCTCGTCGCGGCCGGCAGTGTCCTGCGGACAGTACGGAAGGCGCGGCGATGAGCGACGACGGCAGCAGGAACGGCGGAGCGGCGGAGGAGCCCCGAGTGGACAAGCCACGGGTGGACAAGCCCCGCGCGGACGCGACCGTGGACGACGAGGGCCGCTTCGTCGTACGCGTACGACTGCCGCTGCCCGCCTCGGCCCACCCCCGGCTGCTGCTCCAACTGCGCCCGAAGAAGGGGCAGTCGGAGGAGATCGGCCGGGTGGCCGCGCTGGAGAACGTCGGGCAGGACGAGTGGCGGGCCGTCCTGGAGACGGCGCCCGCCCTGCAGGAAGGACGCTGGGACGCGTACGTGCTGGGGCTGCCCGGCGAGGAGCGCACAGCGCTGCTGCCCGGCCTGCGCGATCTGCGCGCGCTGGTGTCCGGCGGGAGCGAAGGACGGGAGACGCCCCTGGCCGTGCGGATCCCTTACGCCACCAAGGACGGCCGTCTCGCCGTACGCGCCTGGCTGCGGACCGCGCACGCGGAGGCCGGGCGGATCGTCTTCTCCGGCCACGCGATGACCGCGCGGGCGCGGCTGTTCGGCGCCGGGCTGGGGGAGGGCGCGGCGGCGCTGCTGCACCGGCGGGGGAAGGACGGCCCCGTACGGCAGCTCGCGCTGCGGGCCGACGGGGCGCGGGACCTCTCCTTCACCGTCGACTACCAGGACCTCCTGGCGGAACGCGGACAGCCCGGAGCGGCGGCGCAGGACATCTGGGACGTGTACGTCCGCCCGGCGGCGGGGGCGGCCCGGATCCGGGTCGCGCGGCTGCTGGACGACGTCGCGGACCGCAAGTCGGTCTTCGTCTATCCGGCGGCCACGCTCGGCGGGGTGACGGTGCGTCCGTACTACACGGTGGACAACGATCTCTCCGTGGCGGTCGCACCGTCACCGACTGCCGCTGGGTGAACGGCCGTGCATGACAGCTGAGTTGGAGGAGTCAGGTTCAGGTCGCGGCCCGCAGCGCCGTCGAGACCAGGGTCTTCGCCTCCGTCTGCACCTCGCTCAGGTGCTCCGGGCCCCGGAAGCTCTCCGCGTACACCTTGTACACGTCCTCGGTCCCCGACGGCCGCGCCGCGAACCAGGCGCTGTCGGTGCAGACCTTCAGGCCGCCGAGCGCCGCGCCGTTGCCGGGCGCCTCGGTGAGGACCTTGGTGATCGGCTCGCCCGCGAGGGTGCCGGCCGTGACCTGGTCCGCGGAGAGCTTCGCGAGGACCGCCTTCTCCTGCCTGGTCGCGGGGGCGTCCACGCGGGCGTACGCCGGGTCGCCGAAGCGTTCGGTGAGGGCCGTGTAGTGCTGGGACGGGGTGGAGCCCGTGACGGCGGTGATCTCGGAGGCCAGCAGGGCGAGCAGGATGCCGTCCTTGTCGGTGGTCCACACCCGCCCGTCGCGGCGCAGGAAGGAGGCGCCGGCGGACTCCTCGCCGCCGAAGCCCAGCGTGCCGTCGAAGAGACCGTCCACGAACCACTTGAATCCGACGGGCACCTCCACGAGCGTGCGTCCGAGGTCGGCGGCGACCCGGTCGATCATCGAGGACGAGACCAGCGTCTTGCCGATCCCGGTGCCGGCCGGCCAGCTGTCGCGGTGCCCGTAGAGGTACTGGATGGCCACGGCCAGATAGTGGTTGGGGTTCATCAGACCGCCGTCCGGCGTGACGATGCCGTGCCGGTCGGCGTCGGCGTCGTTGCCGGTGGCGATGGTGTACGTGTCGCGCTGAGCGATCAGCGAGGCCATGGCGTACGGCGACGAGCAGTCCATCCGGATCTTGCCGTCCCAGTCCAGGGTCATGAACCGCCAGGTCGGGTCGGCGAGCGGGTTCACCACCGTGAGGTCGAGCCGGTGCCGTTCGGCGATCCGTCCCCAGTACGCGACCGAGGCGCCTCCGAGCGGGTCGGCGCCGATCCGGATCCCGGCGTCCCGGACGGCGTCCAGATCGAGGACGGACGGCAGGTCGTCCACGTACCGGCCCAGGAAGTCGTGCCGTCCCGTGGTGCCGGCGGCCAGCGCACGCGCGTACGGGATCCGGCGGACCTCCTTGAGCCCCGCCTCGATCAGGGCGTTGGCGCGGTCCTGGATCCAGGAGGTGGCGTCGGAACCGGCGGGGCCGCCGCTCGGCGGGTTGTACTTGAAGCCGCCGTCGGCCGGCGGGTTGTGCGACGGCGTGACCACGATGCCGTCGGCGAGACCGGAGATACGGCCCTGGTTGTGGTCGAGGATCGCGTGCGAGACGGCCGGGGTGGGCGTGTAGCCGTCGTCCGAGTCGATCAGGACGGTGACCTCGTTGGCGGCCAGCACCTCCAGCGCGGTGACCCGGGCCGGCTCGGAGAGGGCGTGTGTGTCGGCGCCGAGGAACAGCGGCCCGTCGGTGCCCTGGCGGGTCCGGTACTCGCAGATGGCCTGGGTGGTGGCGGCGATGTGGTCCTCGTTGAACGCCGCCGACAGGGCGGAGCCGCGGTGCCCCGACGTACCGAAGGTGACCCGCTGCGCGGGCTCGGCCGGATCGGGGTGCAGCGCGTAATAGGCCGTCACCAGCCGCGCCACGTCCACCAGATCCCCGGGCTGCGCCGGCTGCCCGGCCCTGTCGTGCACCATCGGCGAACTCCAATCGTGTCGGTCGGTCGGCCGCCGCGCGGGACGTCGAGCCCGCCGTCCCGGCGCGTGCCACGTAACCCTATGAGGTCGGGCGGCGCCAGTGGGCGCCCAGTTCCCGCGGCCGGTCCTGATGCGCGCGTATCTAGGATCAATAATCATTTGCCTAAAGCTATTAGGCATTGTTAGCGTTCGAGTCATGAAAGCCGTGACCGAACATGACATCCGCACGTCGTTCGTCAATTGCTCCAAGGGCGAGGCGGCGCGCCTTCCGCTGCCGCGGGACCTCGCGGAGCGTCCCTGGGAAGATCTGGACTTCCTGGGGTGGCTCGATCTCTCGGCGCCCGACCGCGGCTATCTCGTCGCCGAAAGAGAGGGCACTCTCGTCGGCGTGACGCTGCGTTATCCGTCGCGCCGCCGCGGTTATCTGCACCGCAGCATGTGTTCCCTCTGTCTGACCACCCACCCGGGCAGCGGCGTTTCGCTGATGACCGCCAGGAAGCGCGGCAAGGCCGGGCGGGAGGGGAATTCGGTCGGCATCTACATGTGCACCGACCTCGCCTGCTCCCTCTATACACGCGGAAAGAAGACGGCGGCGCCCGGCGGACGCATGGAGGAGAGCCTGACGGTGGAGGAGCAGACAGAGCGCACCCGCGCGAACCTCTTCGGCTTCCTGGACAAGCTCGCTCCCTGACCCGGCAGGGCCCGGCGGGGCCCTGGCAGGGCCCCGATCGCCCGTACGGCCGTACGGCTCCCTCGCGGGCGGGCGAGGGCCCGCCGCCCTACGATTGCCCGGAAAGCAGCCCTCTTCGACGGAGAAGGTGCGCCGCATGACGAAACTCGGCCTTCCGGACAGCATCCAGGCCTGTCTGTTCGACCTCGACGGGGTCATCACCAAGACCGCCGTCGTTCACGCGGCAGCCTGGAAGGAGACGTTCGACGAATTCCTGAGCAAGCGCGGCGACGGGGAATTCCGCCCCTTCGACGCCGTCGCGGACTACAACCAATTCGTCGACGGACTTCCCCGGTCCGACGGAGTGCGGGCCTTTCTCGGCTCGCGCGGTATCCAGCTGCCCAACGGTGAGCCCGACGACCCGCCCGACCGGGACACCGTCCAGGGGCTCGGCAACCGTAAGAACGAACGGCTGCTGAAGCGGATCAGGGCCGGTGGCGTCGAGGCGTACGAGGGTTCGCTGCGTTACATCCGGGCCGTCCGGGCGGGCGGTCTGCGTACCGCCGTGGTCTCCTCCAGCACCAACTGCCGCGACATCCTGCGGGCGATCGACGCCGAGGCGCTCTTCGACGCCCGGATCGACGGCGTCGTCGCGGCGGAGCGCGGTCTGCCCGGCAAGCCCGACCCCGCGCCCTTCCTCGCGGCGGCGGGGGACCTCGGCGTCGAGGCGTCGGCCGCGGCTGTGTTCGAGGACGCGCTGGCGGGCATGGAGGCGGGCCGGGCCGGACACTTCGGGTACGTCGTCGGCGTCGACCGGGTGGGCCAGGCCGACGCGCTGCGGGCGCACGGCGGGGACACCGTCGTCACCGACCTGGCCGACCTCACCGACCAGGAGCCGCAAGCATGATCACTGACTCGATGTACACGGTGGAGCCGTGGTCCCTGCGGGAGAGGGAACTCGACATGAGCGTGCTGCCGCAGAGCGAATCGGTCTTCGCGCTCTCCAACGGCCATGTCGGCTGGCGCGGCAACCTCGACGAGGGCGAACCGCACGGCCTGCCCGGCTCCTACCTCAACGGTGTCCACGAGCTGCACCCGCTGCCGTACGCCGAGGCCGGTTACGGCTACCCGGAGTCCGGCCAGACCGTCATCAACATCACCAACGGGAAGATCGTCCGGCTGCTGGTCGACGACGAGCCGTTCGACGTGCGCTACGGGCAACTGCGCTCCCACGAGCGGGTGCTCGACCTGCGCTCCGGCCTGCTGCACCGTACGTGCGAGTGGACCTCGCCGGCGGGCAGCACCGTACGGGTGCGCTCCTCGCGGCTCGTCTCCTTCACCCAGCGCGCCGTCGCCGCCGTCTCCTACGAGGTCGAGGCGGTCGACACCGAAGTACGCATCGTGATCCAGTCGGAGCTGGTCGCCAACGAGCAACTGCCCGAGCCCGAGAGCGAGACGGACCCGCGCGCCTCCGTCGCGCTGGAGTCGCCGCTCGACGCGGAGGAGCACTTCGCGTCAGGCAACCGGCTGCGGCTCGTGCACTGCACCCGCCGCAGCGGTCTGCGTGTCGGGGCGGCGGCCGACCACTCCGTCTACGGGCCCGATTCGACCACGACCCACAGCGAGTCCCACGACGACATCGCACGGCTGACCGTGACCTCGGTCCTGGCGCCGGGGAAGACCCTGCGCGTCGACAAGATCGTGGCGTACGGCTGGTCGAGCGCCCGGTCGCTGCCCGCGGTCGGCGACCAGGTGGACGCGGCACTGGCCGGCGCGGCCAGCATCGGCTGGAAAGGGCTCGCCCAGGAACAGCGCGCGTATCTCCACGACTTCTGGAAGTGCTCCGATGTGGAGGTGGACGGCAACGAGAAGATCCAGCAGGCCGTACGGTTCGCGCTCTTCCATGTGCTCCAGGCCGGTGCCCGCGCCGAGCAACGAGGCATCCCCGCCAAGGGGTTGACCGGCTCCGGCTACGACGGGCACGCCTTCTGGGACACCGAGGCGTTCGTCCTGCCGCTGCTCACGTTCACCTCGCCCGACGCGGTGTCACACGCTCTGCGCTGGCGCCAGAGCACGCTGCCGGCCGCGCGGGAGCGTGCCCAGCAACTCGGGCTGCACGGAGCGGCGTTCCCCTGGCGGACCATCGACGGCTCGGAGTGCTCGGCCTACTGGCCCGCCGGCGCGGCGGCCTTCCATGTGAACGCCGGTATCGCCGAGGCGGTGGTGGGCTATCTGTCGGCGACCCGCGACGAGGAGTTCGAGCGCGACTGTGCCGTCGAACTGCTGGTGGAGACAGCGCGGTTGTGGCGGTCCCTCGGACACCACGATCCCCACGGCGCCTTCCACATCGACGGCGTCACCGGCCCCGACGAGTACAGCGCCGTCGCTGACGACAACACGTACACGAATCTGATGGCCCGGACGAATCTGCGGGCGGCCGCCGACATCGTGGAGCGCCACGCGGACCTGGCGTCCCAACTCGGCGTCGACGAGGAGGAGTCCGCCACCTGGCGGGACGCGGCCGACGCCATGAACATCCCCTACAACCACGAGTTGCGGGTCCATGAGCAGGACGCCGGCTTCACCCGGCACCAGCACTGGGACTTCGAACGCACCAGGCCCGACCAGTACCCGCTCATGCTCCACTTCCCCTACTTCGACATCTACCGCAAGCAGGTCGTCAAACAGGCGGACCTGGTCCTGGCGATGTACAAGTGCAGCGAGTACTTCGACGCCGAACACAAGGCCCGCAACTTCGCCTACTACGAAGCGATCACCGTGCGTGACTCCTCACTCTCGGCCTGCAGCCAGGCGGTGATGGCCGTGGACACGGGACACCTGAGGCTGGCCTACGACTATCTGACCGAGGCCGCGTTGATGGATCTGCAGGATCTGGAGCACAACACGCGCGACGGCCTGCACATCGCCTCTCTCGCGGGCGCCTGGACGGCTCTGGTGGCGGGCTTCGGCGGTATGCGGCACAGCCGGGACAGGCTGGAGTTCTCGCCCCGGCTGCCGGAGGAGATCAGACGGCTCGCCTTCACGGTGAAGTTCCGGGACAGGCACCTGCATGTCGAGATCGCCTCGAAGACCGTCACGTACACCGTGTCCACCGGTGACCCGGTGAAGGTCCACCACTACGGCGACCCCGTCACCCTGCACGGAGAGACCGCCGAGGTCCGCGCCATCCCGGCCCTCGTCCCCTCGCCGACACCGGACTATCCGGCCGGGCGCAGGCCCAACGCGGATGGGCACCGCCGCTGACCTCAGATGACGCGGCCCCTTTCGCATGGCGTAACAAATGGTGTGAAACTGGACGACAGTGAGTGGGGCGACCACTCCAAGAGCGGATCAGACGAGGCCGCACAGGTCTGATCGATGGTGCCGGCCCCTCGGTCCCGCCGAACCGGGCCCGGCCTGCGCGGCCCACACCCGCCGTGGCGGGCCGAGATGCCTGGGCACGGCAGTACTGAGGAGTGCTTCCATGGCCAAGGCAGTAGGAATCGATCTCGGTACCACCAACTCGGTGATCGCCTCCTGGGAAGGCGGCGAGGCGACCGTGCTCCCCAACGCGGAGGGCACCCGCACCACACCGTCCGTGGTCGGCTTCACCGACTCGGGAGAGCGTCTGATCGGGCAACTGGCCCGCCGGCAGGCGATCCTCAACCCCAAGGGCACCATCTACTCGGCCAAGCGCTTCATCGGCCGGCACTACGACGAGATATCCGACGAGGCCAAGGCCGTCGCGTACGACGTCGTCGAGGGCGAGGGCGGTGTCGCCCGTATCGACGTACGGGGCAAGCTGTACGCGCCCGAGGAGATCAGCGCGCTCGTACTGCGCAAACTCGCCGAGGATGCCGGACGGTCCATGGGCGAGCGGGTCACCGAAGCCGTCATCACCGTGCCCGCCTACTTCAACGACGCGCAGCGCACCGCCACCAAGGACGCCGGGAAGATCGCCGGCCTCGACGTGCTGCGCATCATCAACGAGCCGACGGCCGCGGCGCTCGCGTACGGGATGGACAAGAAGGAGCACGAGACGGTGCTCGTCTTCGACCTCGGCGGCGGCACCTTCGACGTGAGCATCCTGGACGTCGGGGACGGTGTCGTGGAGGTACGGTCCACCGCCGGTGACAGCCATCTCGGCGGCGACGACTTCGACCGCCGTCTGGTCGACCATCTCGCCGACGCCTTCCAGCGGGACAACGGCATCGATCTGCGGCGGGACCCGCAGGCCCTGCAACGGCTGTTCGAGGCGGCCGAGAAGGCCAAGACCGAACTCAGTTCGGTCACCCAGACACAGGTCAACCTGCCCTTCGTCACCGCCGACGCGTCCGGCCCCAAGCATCTGACCGAGACGGTCATGCGGTCCACGTTCGAGCAGATCACCGCCGACCTCGTGGAACGCTGCCTCGCCCCCGTCCAGCAGGCGCTCGCCGATTCCAAGGTCACCGACCAGGACATCGACGAGGTCATCCTGGTCGGCGGCTCCACCCGTATCCCCGCCGTACAGACCCTGGTCCGCCGGCTCACCGGCGGCAAAGAGCCCAATATGAGCGTCAACCCCGACGAGGTCGTGGCGCTGGGCGCCGCCATCCAGGCGGGAGTGCTCAAGGGCGAGGTCAAGGACGTCCTGCTGCTCGACGTCACGCCGCTCTCGCTCGGCGTCGAGACGCGCGGCGGCGTCATGACGAAGATCGTCGAGCGCAACACCACCATCCCCGTCCGGCGCTCCGAGACGTTCTCCACCGCCGCCGACAACCAGCCGGCCGTCGACGTCGTGGTCGTACAGGGAGAACGTGAACTGGCCGCCGACAACCGGGTGCTGGGCCGGTTCCAGCTCACCGACATCCGACCCGCGCCCCGGGGTGAGCCACAGATCGAGGTCACCTTCGACATCGACGCCAACGGCATCCTCAACGTCAACGCGAAGGACCAGTCCACCGGCAAGGAACAGTCCATCACCATCAGCGAGGGCTCCAACCTCGACCGGTCCGAGGTCGAACGGATGGTCAGTGAGGCCGAACGCAACCGTGGCGAGGACCAGGCCCTGCGCGAAGCCGTCGACGCCCGCAACGAACTCGACGCCGCCGCCTACCAGGTGGAGCGGAGCCTCACCGAACTCGGCGACGCCGCGCCCGAACACGAGAAGGCCCGCGCGCGGATGCTGGTCACCGACGCCCAACAGGCGGTCAAGGAAGGGGCCGACCCGGCGCGGGCCAGGTCGCTGACCTCCGAACTCCAGCAGGTGCACGCCGCGCTCGCCGCCCGCCGTGCCGGGCCCGGTCCCGGCGACGACGGCGCAGGGCCCGCGGGCGGAGAGGGCTCCGAGGACGAGTCCGAGTCCGGCGGCGGAGCCGACGACGACGTCATCGACGCCGAATTCAACAAGGACTGAAGCGGCCGCCATGACTACTTCTCCGGAACCGGTACCCGAGCCCACCGAGCCCACCGAGCCCCGCGAGCCCTCCGAGATCAACTCCGAAGACAACTGGCCCAACGACCCCGCCGCACCGAGCGGTCCGGCGGCGCCGAAGCCCGCTGCCGCCGGTCCGCCGAACGGCCCCCCCACGCCCGGCGGACCGGCCGATACCGAGGAGCCGGACGTGGTCCCCGTGGCCGAGCTCGACGAGCTGCGGGACCGCTGGCGACGCGCGCTCGCCGACCTCGACAACCTCCGCAAACGCCAGACGAAGGACCTCGCACGCGAACGCGACTCCGAACGCGCCCGGGTCGCCACCGCCTGGCTCCCCGTGGTGGACAACCTCGAACTCGCCCTGTCCCACACCGAATCCGGCACCGAATCCCTGATCCAGGGCGTCAACGCCGTACGCAACCAGGCCGTCGACATCCTCGACCGGCTCGGCTACCCCAGGGACGACGAGACCGGCGTCCCCTTCGACCCGGCCCGGCACGAAGCCGTCACCGTGGTGGAGGACCCCGAGGCCGAGCCGGGAACCGTCGTCCAGTGTCTGCGCCCCGGCTACGGCACCCCCGGCCGCCAGCTGCGCCCGATGGCCGCCGTCGTCAGCAAGCGGCAGGAGTGACGCGCCCATGGCAGTGGACCTCTACGAAGCCCTCGGCGTGCCGCGCACCGCGAGCACCGAGGAGATCCAGCAGGCGTACCGCGCCCGCGCCCGCAAGTACCACCCCGACATCAACAAGGACCCCGGCGCCGAGGAACGCTTCAAGGAGCTGAACGAGGCCTACAGCGTGCTGTCCGACCCCAAGACCCGGGCCCGTTACGACCGGTTCGGCTCGGACTTCAGGAAGGTGCCCGAGGACTACGACGAACGCGTCGGGGCCAGGACCGGAGGGGGTGCGGGGGCGGGACCCGGCAGGGGGCGGACATGGCGCCCGGGACCGGGTTACGGGGGTGGCGACCCGTTCGGTGGCACGGCGGGTCCCGGCGGTTCCGCCGGTCCTGGCGTCGACTTCGAAGATCTCTTCGGCGGCCTTTTCGGCGCCGGAGGCGCCCGGGGCCGGGTGCCCGGCGCCGATCAGGAGACCGAACTGGTGCTCACCGTCGAGGACGCGTACCAGGGCGGCCGGCGCAGTCTCACCCTCTCCGGTCCCGACGGCCGCCGCAGCTACGAGGTGAACATCCCGCGCGGTGTCACCGAGGGGCAGCGGATCCGGCTCGCCGGACAGGGCGGGAGGGGCAGCGACAACGCACCGGCGGGCGACCTGTATCTCCGGGTGCGTCTCGCACCGCACAAGATCTACCGCGTCGACGGCCGCGACCTCACCGTCCAACTCGCCCTCTCCCCCTGGGAAGCGGCGCTCGGCGCGACCCTTCCCGTCACCACACCGCACGGGACCGCCAAGGTGTCCGTCCCGGCCGGCTCCTCAAGCGGGCGCAGGCTGCGGCTCCGTGGCGAAGGACTGCCCAACCCGCAGGGCAAGGACGGCGACCTCTACGCCGAGCTGCGGATCATGGTGCCGCGGCACCCCACCGACCGTGAGCGCGATCTCTTCGAACAGCTGGCGAGCGTCTCCGACTTCGACCCGAGGAGGATGCGATGACCCCGCCACCGCCCCGTCCGGCGCGCCCCCGGACGCGCACCGTCTACGCGCTGGCACCGCTGCCCGGACTCTCCCTGGAGACCGTCGCCCGCCGGTCCGGGATGCACCCCGACGCCGTCCGCAAGTTCGTCGCCCTCGGTCTGCTGGACGCCCGCCGTGAGGCGTCAGGACGGCTCCGGTTCGCCGAGAGCGCCCCACTGGAACTCGCCCGGATGGAACGGCTGCGGGTCGGCCTGTGCCTCAACTACGCCGCGCTGGGCGTGGTGGTCGACCTCCTCGACCGCATCAGCCGCCTCGAAACCGCCCTGCGCCGCCGAGACACCAGGAGTGATCAGCCGCCATGGACATGAACCGGCTCACCCAGAAGTCCCAGGAAGCGCTCCAGGACGCCCAGACCGTGGCCGTACGCCTCGGGCAGAACGAGACCGACGGCGAGCATCTGCTCCTCGCGCTCCTGGACCAGCGGGACGGCCTCGTCCCACGGCTGCTCGACCAGGCGGGCACCGGCACCGCCGATCTGCGCGGCGCCGTGGAGGCCGACCTCTCCCGTAGGCCCCGGAGCACCGGCCCGGGAGCGGCGCCCGGCCAGGTCTTCGTCACCCAGCGGCTCGGCAGACTGCTGGACACCGCCGAACAGGAGGCGCACCGGCTCAAGGACGAGTACGTCTCCGTCGAACACCTCCTACTCGCGCTCGTGGACGAGGGTTCCGCGAGCTCCGCCGGACGCCTCCTGAAGGAGTACGGCCTCACCAAGGAGGCGTTCCTGGCGGCGCTCACCCGGGTGCGCGGCAACCAGCGCGTGACCTCCGCGACCCCGGAAGGGGCGTACGAGGCGCTGGAGAAGTACGGCCGCGACCTGGTCGCCGAGGCACGCGAGGGCACCCTCGACCCGGTGATCGGCCGCGACGCCGAGATCCGCCGCGTCACCCAGATCCTCAGCCGTAAACGGAAGAACAACCCGGTCCTCATCGGCGACCCCGGCGTCGGCAAGACGGCCATCGTCGAGGGACTCGCCCAGCGCATCGTGCGCGGCGACATCCCCGAGGGGCTGCGCGACAAGACCGTCTTCTCCCTCGACATGGGGTCGCTGGTCGCGGGTGCCAAATACCGGGGCGAGTTCGAGGAACGCCTCAAGGCCGTCCTCGGCGAGGTCAAGGCCGCCGCCGGGCGGATCCTGCTCTTCGTGGACGAACTGCACACCGTGGTCGGGGCCGGAGGCGGCCCCGAGGGGGCCATGGACGCGGGCAACATGCTCAAGCCCATGCTCGCCCGCGGCGAACTCCATATGATCGGCGCCACCACGCTGGACGAGTACCGCAAGCGTATCGAGTCCGACGCCGCGCTCGAACGGCGCTTCCAGCAGGTGCTGGTGGACGAGCCGAGCGTCGAGGACACCGTCTCCATCCTCCGCGGGCTCCGGGAGCGTCTGGAGGTCTTCCACGGCGTACGGATCCAGGACACCGCCCTGGTGGCGGCGGCGACACTCAGCCACCGTTACATCTCCGACCGCTTCCTCCCCGACAAGGCCATCGACCTGGTGGACGAGGCCTGCGCCCGGATGCGTACCGAGATCGACTCCATGCCCGCCGAACTGGACGAGATCACCCGCCGCGTCACCCGTCTGGAGATCGAGGAGGCCGCGCTCTCCAAGGAGTCGGACGCCGCCAGCGAGGCCCGGCTCACCGAACTCCGCCGTGAACTCGCCGATCTGCGCGGCGAGGCCGACGCCGAACAGGCGCAGTGGGAAGCCGAACGCCAGGCCATCCGCCGCGTTCAGGACCTGCGCCAGGAACTCGAACAGGTCCGGCGCGAGGCGGCGGAGGCCGAACGGAACTACGACCTCGACCGGGCCGCGGAGCTGCGCTACGGCCGCCTCATCGAACTCGAACGCCGGCTCGCCGCCGAGCAGGAACAACTCGCCGCCAAACAGGGGGAGACCAGGCTTCTGCGCGAGGTGGTCACCGAGGACGAGATCGCCGACATCGTGGCCGCCTGGACCGGCATCCCCGTGGCCCGGCTCCAGGAGGGCGAGCGAGAGAAGCTGCTGCGCCTGGACGAGATACTCCAGGAGCGGGTCATCGGCCAGGACGAGGCCGTCCGGCTGGTCGCGGACGCCATCATCCGGGCCCGGTCCGGCATCCGCGACCCGCGCAGGCCCATCGGCTCGTTCATCTTCCTGGGGCCGACCGGAGTGGGAAAGACCGAACTCGCCAAGACCCTCGCGGCGGCCCTCTTCGACTCCGAGGAGAACATGGTCCGTCTCGACATGAGCGAGTACCAGGAGCGGCACACGGTCAGCCGGCTGGTCGGCGCGCCACCCGGTTACGTCGGCTACGAGGAGGGCGGCCAGCTCACCGAGGCCGTACGCCGTAAGCCGTACTCCGTCGTCCTGTTCGACGAGATCGAGAAGGCCCACGCCGACGTCTTCAACACTCTCCTCCAGATTCTGGACGACGGCCGCATCACCGACGCCCAGGGCCGGGCGGTCGACTTCCGCAACACGGTGATCATCATGACGTCCAACATCGGGTCGTCCCATCTCCTCGACCGCGCCACGGCCGACGGCGAGATCAAGCCCGAGGCCCGTGATCTGGTGCTGGCCGAGCTACGGGCCCACTTCCGCCCCGAGTTCCTCAACAGGGTCGATGACATCGTGCTGTTCCAGCCCCTGGGCCTCGTACAGATCGAGCGCATCGTGGAGCTCCAGTTCGACGAACTGCGCGGGCGTCTCGCCGAACGCCGGATCAGCGTCGACCTCACCGAGCAGGCCCGTGAACTCATCGCCCACCAGGGCTTCGACCCGGTCTACGGTGCCAGGCCGCTGCGCCGCTACATCTCCCACGAGGTGGAGACGCTCATCGGCCGGGCGCTGCTGCGCGGTGATGTCGAGGACGGCGCGTCGATCCTGGTCGACGCCCAGAACGGCGAACTCGTCGTCACCTTTCCCGACAGCGGGCCGCACGACGGGCGGACCGCCGGACAGGAGGAGGAGTGAGCACTATGAGCATCGGAGTCGACCCGCATCTGTCCATGGTGCGGTCCGTCGAGCCGCTCACCCCGGAGGGCTGTGAGGAGTGCCTGCGGCTGGGGACGCCCTGGGTGCAGCTGCGTCTCTGTCTGACCTGCGGGCATGTCGGGTGCTGCGACTCCTCGCCGCTCAAGCACGCCCGTCACCACGCGCGTATCGACGGCCACCCGATCGTGGAGCCCTTCGTGCCGCGCCAGGACTGGCGCTGGTGCTATCTCCACGAGGCACTCGTCTGATGTCCGCCGACGATGTGCGGGGCGACGAGATGCCCGCGCCGCCGCTCGACGAGACGCCCGATCTCAACGGTGCCTACCCCCGGCTGAGCCCGGGACAGATCGACATGCTCGCGCGGTCCGGCGCCCGCCGCCGCACCTTCGAGGAAGGCGAACGCCTCTTCGTGGAAGGGGAGACCTGCGAGCGGTTTCTGGTGATCCTGCGCGGTTCGGTCGTCGTCGTGAAAGGCCCCGGCAGCCCGGACGAGCAGGAGATCCGGGTCCATGGCCCCGGCCGGTTCCTCGGCGAACTCGGACTCCTCGAAGGCCGGGCGGCCTTCTACACCGTGATCGCCCGCGAACCCGGCGACGTGCTGACCCTCCCCGTCGACAGACTGCGCGAACTCGTCGTCCGGGAACCGGACTTCGGGGACCTCGTACTCCAGGCCTGCCTCGTCCGCCGTGAACTGCATGTCGGCGAGGGCGTCGGCTTCCAGATCATCGGCTCCGGATACTCCGGCGACAGCCGCAGGCTGCGCGAGTTCGCCGCCCGCAACCAACTGCCGTACCGCTGGACCGATCTGGAACGCGACCACGGCGCCGACGCGCTCCTCAGCCGGTTCGGCCTCACACCCGAGAAGACCCCCGTCGTCCTGTGGGGCGGCCGGCACATCCTGCGCAACCCCGGGAACGCGGAACTGGCCGCTCTCATCGGCGTGCCCGCTACCGGCGTACCGCCCGACCATGTGCGCGACCTGCTGGTGGTCGGCGCCGGACCCGCCGGCCTGGCCGCCGCGGTCTACGGCGCGTCGGAGGGACTGACGACGGCGCTGGTCGACAGCGTGGCCACCGGCGGTCAGGCCGCCACGTCCGCTCGTATCGAGAACTATCTCGGCTTCCCCACCGGGATCTCGGGCGGCGGACTGGTGGAACGCGCCGTCGTCCAGGCCCGGAAGTTCGGCGTGGCCATCACCGTGCCCGCCAAGGCGATCGCCCTGCGCGAGAGCGACGGCCATTACGTCGTCACCTTCGCCGACGGTACGGAGGCGGCCGGGCACCACATCGTCGTGGCCACCGGCGCCCACTACCGGAGGCTGACCGCCCCGGGCGTCGAGCGTCTCGCAGGAGGGAGCGTCCACTACACCGCCACACTGGAGGAGGTCCGGCAGTGCGGCGACAATCCGGTCGCGGTGGTCGGCGGCGGCAACTCGGCCGGCGAGGCGGCGCTCTTCCTCGCCCGGTTCACACCCAACGTCCAACTTCTCTTGCGCGGTGGTGAGTTGGGAGCCTCCATGTCCCGCTATCTGGTGGACCAGATCGAACGCCACCCACGAGTGGAGGTGCGTCCGCACACCGAGGTCCGGGAAGCGCACGGGCGGAACTCGCTCGAAGCGCTCACGGTGGAGAACAACCGCACCGGAGAGCGGAGCCGTACGCGGGTGCGGGCGCTCTTCGTCTTCATCGGGGTCAGCCCCCACACCGGCTGGCTCAAGGACACGCTTCCCCTCGACGAGCGCGGCTTCGTCCTGTGCGGGCCCGACGCCTTCGCTTCGACCAGTCCGGTGCCCAGGCGGTCGCTGACCCCCGCCCCGCTGATGCTGGAGACAGCGCTCACCGGGGTGTTCGCCGCCGGCGACGTACGCGGCGGCTCGGTCAAGCGCGTGGCGTCCGCGGTCGGTGAGGGCGCGATGGCGGTCCGCCTCATTCAGGAACGGCGTGCTCGCGAGGGCTTCGGCCCGCCCTGACGGCGCCCGGCCGCGTCCGCGAGTGACTTCACCACCTCGGACGCCAGCACCGCCTGGCCGGACGTCGAGAAATGGATACGGTCCTCGCTCAGCAGATCCGGGCGCGCGTTGAGCGGGTGGTCCCACATGTCGACGAGCACCATGTCGTACTCGACCGCCAGTCCGCGCGTGATCTCGTTGAGTGTCCGCACCCGCCGCGGGAAATCCGGGATGGCGGGAATGTCGAACGCCCTGCCGAGCGTGACAGTCGTCAGCCGCGCCCCGGTCCCCGCCGCGCGCTCGAACACCTGCCGCACCGTGCGCTCGACGATGCCGAAGTCCGGCCGCCGCCGGAACAAGTCGTTGGCGCCGCAGGAGACATGGAGCAGATCGGGGCCGAACGCGACGATCTCGTCCAGCTGCCCGGCCAGCGTGTCGGCGGCGGTCGCTCCGGGCGTGCCGGTGTTCAGATAGACCAACTCGGGGCGGACGCCGCGCAGTACGCCGGCGACCCGCTCCGCCCACGGCAGGTTCGCGTAGCCGGGGCTCGGGTCACCGGTGCCGGCGGCCAGGCTGTCCCCGGCCACCGCGAACCGTCGCCACGGCGCACCGGCGAGGAGCCGCGCGGCACGTGCCGGGGAGAGGCAGAAGGGATCGGTCTCTTCGGTGAGGGCCTTCGCCGCAGTCGTCATGGCGTAAAAGTACGATCGATCGTGCGCACACTGCACAACGCCACGCCGGAGTGTCGTGCGCCGGGCCGTCAGCCCGGCGGTGCGTCGCAGAGATCGTCCAGGACGAACGCGTCGGGTTCGCGCTGCAACAGCCGCTCGGCCTCCAGTTGCGCGAGCAGGCCGTCGAGCGCCACGGTGTCCTGCGGCTTCTCCAGGAATTCCAGTACGGCCCGCTGGAAGGCGCCCCGCAGCGTCGACGGCATGGCGTCCGACGCGTCGACGCAGATCTGGTCCGCGCCGTCGAGCATCCGCAGCACGTCCGCCGAAGCCCCCGTCGGGGCTTTCCCGCCGGTCGTACCCGCCGTACCCGACGTACCGGACGGGAAGTACGGGCGTTCCCCCGGACCCGCCGCCTCGACCCAGTCGGCCTGCGTCCGCGGCGAGGTGAGTTCCAGCAGCAGTTCCCACGCCGCGTCGCTCGGCTTGAACACCGCGGCCATGTCGCCCGAGACCTCGAACACGTTTCGGCCCCGCGGCAGCCCCTCGACGAAGTCGGCGGTCGGAGCGGGCCTCACGTCGTCGCCGTAATGGCGGCCGATGAAGGAACCCTGGTGCTCGCGGGTGCAGTCCTTGGCTTTCAGCAGCCCGTATCTGCCGGCGCCCAGATTCTCGAAGTGCGTGGTGAGCGAGTCCACGCCGTTCGCGGGCTCGTCGGTGGCGAGCAGAGCGGCCCAGTCCTGCCATGCCCGCTTCACGGGCCTTTTGTCCCACGGCAGTTGGCCGGTGGCGAACTGCTCGTACACCGCGTGGCCCTGCCGTTGCAGCAGCAGGTCCTCGATCCAGTCCGTGCCCGGCCACCCGGATGTCGCGCCCGAGGCCATGCCCAGGCACCACACGGCGTCCTCGGGCCCCGCGTCCGCCTCGCCCGCTCTGCTCCAGACGATGGATTTCAGGTCCACCCGGATCGGAACCCAGTACGCGTGTGTCTCCGTGCCCTTGGTCGTCGTGACGGGAAAGCTCGGTGCCCACGGCGCGACGGCCTTGTCCTCCACGTCTCCCTCAAGCGGCCGAGCGTCCCCGTTGAGCGCGTACTCGGCCAGCTCGCCGGGGCCGTTGAGGATCGCCACGTCGGGCGGGGCGTCCGTCCGCAGCTGCGCCACCAGTGTCTCGCGCAGCGAGCGCGTGCCCTTGTAGACGTAATGCCGGCCCGTCCGCTCGCCTATCTTCGCGAGCGTCTTCCTGAACGGCTTCTCCTCGCCGTCCGTCCAGGGACCGAGGACCACCAGCGTCGGCTCGTCCTCGGCCGCGCAGCCCGCCGAGACGACGGCCGCCCCGGCGAGGAGGGCGCCCGCGAGCACCGTGCGGAAGAGCCGGTACGGAGCCCTCACGGCGTCCTCCAGAAGATCTTCAAGTGTCCGCGGCCGTAGTGGAACAGCGTGAAACCGGACGCCACCGCGCCCACCGAGCCGACCATCAGGGAGACTTCGGCCGCCAGCGCCCAGCCGCCCGGGTGGGTGCCGCGCAGCTCGACGGCCAGTCGCTCGTCCAGAGCGTCGATCGTCGGATCGGCCTTCGCCGTCGCGCTCACCGCGGCCAGCTCGACGCCCGCCTCCCGCACTTCCCGCTGCGCGCGGTGCTGGCCGAGGGCGCCGAGGACGAGTACGCCGAGGACCAGCGGGACCGGCAGCGCGTACAGGATCAGCAGCAGGCTCCGTACATGTAACCGGTCGCGGATGAAGTCCAGTGTGCCGACGACGGTGAACACGAAGACCAGCACGGCCAGCAGGGCGCCCGACGCCGTCACGGCGGAGAGCGCGCTCCAGCCCGAGAGCTCCGACGCGTCCGCGTCCAGCTCACCTTCGAGGGCCTTGATGCGGTTGAGCACGGCCATGGGCTCGGCGGGGGTGCCGGTGTCGCGCAGCAGACTCTCCGCGTAGTCCAGCCCGGCCGTGCGCAGGGCCTTGCTCTCGTGATGGCTGTCGGACCAGCGTATCCAGTCGTCGTATGCGACCACGAGCCCGGACACCACACGTACCTCCTGCTCCTGGGCGGTGCGCAGCGCCTTGGTCTGTGCCGCGTTGTTGAGGCTCTGTGCCGCCTCGGTCAGCAGCGACGGATACTTCTCGCCGAGCCCGACGAGATCGGTCTGGAGCAGCGGATCCCTGCCGTTGTCGCCGAGGCGCCGGGTGGCTTCGGCGTCCGCGAGGGCCAACGACGTTCTGGCATGGGCCAGTTCGACCATGGCGGGGGCGTAGCGCTCGCGCAGTTGCTGCGTACGGCCGTGCAGGTCGAGATACGCCGTCCCGGCGAGCGCCAGGACGGTCAGCGCGAGCGCCGGCAGCAGCAGCATGCGGCTGAACAGGAACGGGGCGGTGTGCCGTCGCGTGTCCGCGGTCGGCCTGCGGCCGGAGGACCAGCGCCACATCGGCCGCCCCGTCGACCGCCACACGGCCCGCCCGGCCGACCGCCCCGCTGTCCGGGCGGTCCGGAGCGGCGCGGGCACGGTGAACCGGCGGCCCATCAGCGCTCCCCGCCGGCGGCGTCCGCCCCCGGCTGCGGGTCCGTCGGCCGGGCGGCGCGCAGCCGGCCGGGCCGCCAGCCCCGCAGCCGGCCCTGGCGTTGCTCGCCCCTGCTGTGGGCGAACGCGTACGGCCGGGTGCGGTAGGCGTTGTCGAGCAGGGCTCTCTCCAGCGTCCTGTGCTCGCGCAGGGTGGTGCGGGGCACCTGCTCGGAGAGCCGTTCGTAGCCCGCGCCCAGCTGTTTCCGCAGCTCGTGCTCGGTGCGAGGGATCGGGATCTCCGCGTCCAGCGCCTCGCGGAGCGCGCCGAGCGGATCCGGCTCCGGGGGAGTGGTGACCAGTCGCAGCAACAGCTCCAGCAGATCGGTGCGCAGCCGGTCCTGGGCCTGACGGTCCGTCATCCCCTCGTATCTGGCGAGCCGGTGCAGAGACTCGTACGCCTTCTTGACGGCGGCCACGGTCGGCGGAGCACCGTCGGCCGGCAGGTCCGCGTGGATACGCGCCATACCCGTGCGGGCGGCGGTGCGATGCCGCGAGTCGGCGGGAACGGCTTCGAGCCGGCCGAGGGCGAGCCGGGTGTCACCGTCGGCCAGATGGATACGGGCCAGGCCGAAGGCGGCACTGCCCAGCGCGTGGTTGCGCTTCCACACCGCACTGTAGAACACCATCGCCTCGCGCGGGTGGTCGAGGACCTCGTGGCAGTAGCCGAGCGCGAGCTTCGGCGCGTACTCGCCGGGAATCGCCGCGTAGACCTGGTCGAAGGAGCGCAGCGCCGACGCCGTGTCGTTCCTGGCCAGATGGAGCAGACCCTGGTGCCAGCGCAGCCGCCAGTCGGACTCGGCGAGGGTGCCGACGGCGGCCTCGGCCCGCCTCAACTCGGCCGTGGCGGACGCCAGATGGCCGCCCGCGTCGGCCGACCGGTAGCGGCTCACCTCCAGATGGAGACGGCAGCGCAGGAGCGCCAGTTCGGGGGAGAGCTGCCAGTCGGCGCTGAGTTGGAGCAGCCCGGCCGGATCGTCGTACGACGTGCGCTGGAGCTCCTTCCAGTTGGGGTCCTGGCGGCTCACCTTGGGCACGGGCAGGCCCACGGCCACCTCGGCCGGTTCCGGCGGCCGTATGGCCAGGGGCCGTTTGCCGTTCCCGCCCTGCCGCCACTGTTCGAGGGGCGGCGCCTTGCCGAGTTCGCCGTCGAGCGCGGCGGGCGCGACCGCGAACAGGGGTGAGGGCTCGAACGTCTCCTCGTCGAGACGCAGCGAGCGCAACTCGCGCAGCACGCCGCGGAGCTGGACGGACATCTCCTGCGCGTCGGCGAACCGGTCCTCGGGGCGCGGTGCCCGTGCCCGGTGCAGGACGCGCTGGAGTGAGGTCGTACCGAGGTCGGCGGGACGCGCGGGGACCCGGTCGAGCAGCTCCTGGAGGACGGCCCCGACCGCGTACAGATCGGCCGCCACCGTCACCTTGGTGGAACTGCCGAGCTCGGGTGCCGGATACGTGACCGGGCCGGCGTGGCCGATCTTCCGTACGCCCGCGACATCGATGAGCTTGATGCCGCTGCCGCAGTGGATGACGTTGGTGAGGGACAGGTCGCCGTAGACGAAGCCCTCGTCCTCGTGCAGATGGCGGAGCGCGTCCAGGATCAGCAGCCCGTAGACGGCGATGAACTCATGGACGCGGTAGCCGTCGAAGGGCGCCGCGTCGCGCGCGATCTGCTCGGCGACCCACTGGAGCGGCGCCCCGTCCGCGAACTCCATCACGATGAACCGGGCCTTGTTGGCCGGGTGTTCGGGCTGCTCGGGGTGGCCGGGATGCCGGGCGTAGTTGAACACCTTGATGATCGAGGGGTGGTTGAGGCTGACCAGCCGGAGCAGTTCCAGGCGCGAGATCCAGCGGTCGGTCGGGTCGTCGGGGTCCCGTACGCCCTTCAGGGCCACCGGACGGTTGTCCAGCATCTGGTCGCGGGCCAGATACACCTGGCCGTAACTGCCCTCGCCGAGCAGTCCGACGACTTTGTACTGCTGGTGGAGCTCCTGGCCTCGTACGAGACCGGCCTCCGGTTCCGTCGGAGTCCCCGGGCCGGGCCCCGGTCCCGAGCCGGGCTCGGGCTCCACGAAGGCGTCGGGATCGTCGACGGTGATGTGCGGCAGATCGGTGAGGCCGCCACCTGACGGATTCACCACGTACTCACCCGGTGAGTTGGGGCGGTCGAGGAGTCGTACGGCGGACCCGGCCGCCTGGAGCGCTTCCTCGACTGCGATGTCGAGCAGGAAGAGGTCGTAGGCGAGAGCGGCGCTCCTGTGCGGCACCTCCCCGTCCGTGCGCAACTCGGCCAGCCGGGAGGACAGTTGGCGATACACCGGCCGGGGCGCGTCGGTGACGCCCCGGTCGCCGGAGTGCGCGTACAGCCTGCGGAACCTCTTCTCCAGCTCGGCGAGCACGGCGAGCCGCGCCGCGAGGGACGTCGTGCGGCGCTCGGCCCACCCGTCGTCGAGCAGCGTGTCCACGACGCCTTCGAGCAGGGGGGACGCCGGGTCGCGGAAGACGAGCAGCAAGCGGGTCAGCCGGCCCTTCCGTAACGCTTTCAGCAGCGGCAGCACCGCCTCGCCCGTCGGCGCCGCCCTGTCGACCGAGAGGAAGGCGGCGGAGATCGGCGGGCTGTCCCCGGCGATCCGCGCCAGCAGGCGGTCGCGCTCGTCCGGCCCCTCGTGCTCGTCCGGTCCGTGCTCTTCGTGCGGTCCCTCGTCGTCGTACGGTCCGGTGGGCCCCGACGGACCTACCAGGCCGACGCGCTCGGCGGTGCGCGCGATGAGCTGTCCGGCCGTCCGGCCCTGTGCGTCCACGGCCATGTCGATCGAGCCGACCGGCGGTTCGGTGGGGTCGCCCCGATCGGCCGGCCGCGGATTGCGTTCACGGTCGGCCAGGTTGAGCGTGGCGTAGACCGCCGAGATGTCGTCGGGACGGCCGTCGCGGGCGAAGACCAGCTCCACCGGTTCCGTGGCGGTGCGCCTGCCGGCCGCCGGGTCGGCCCCGGAGACGGGATCCGAGACCGGGGCGGAGGCGGGGGCCGATGCCGCGCCCGTCGCCGGAGCCGCGTCGATGAGCCAGTGGGTCACCTTGCGGCGCAGGGCGAGCGCGCGGTTCGATCCGCTCCTGGGCGGATCGAACGGGATGGTGTGCGACAGGGCGGCGCGCCCCGTCACCTTCAACTCGTCCTGATGACCGGCCGGCCGGGGCCGCAGGACCGACAGATACCGCAGAATCGTCTCGGTCGGGATCATGTACGCGTAGTCGACCGAGAACCGGTGGTCCTTGTACCGGTACGTCATGATGCCGATGACCCCGCCCGTGCGGGTGTGGACCACGCCGCCGCCGCTGTAACCGGGGCGTACCGCGAAGGACTCGTCGACCGGGTTGAGCTGGACCCATTCGGAATAGCGCGCGGGGCCGCCGCGCCCCATGAGCCGCGCGTTGATCGTCTCGCCGCCGGGCAGCTGGTCCGTGTACCCGACGGAGTGCACCAGTTCGTTGAGAGCCGGGATCTGGCGGTGCAGCACGGCGGTCTCCACCCGAGGCACGGAGGCCAGCCGCAGCAGGGCGATGTCGGCGCTGAAAGTCGAGGTCGGCGGCTTGAGCTGGTCGGCCAGTACCTCGGCGCGCAGGCGCGGGGGCGGATCCCCGCGGGTGCCGGGGAACTCCGCGTACAGCGGCGCGACCGGCCGGGGCGGATCGTCGCGCCTCGCGGCGTCCCGCGAACCGCCGCTCCCGCGACGGGGTTTGGACAGCACCACATGGGCGCAGGTGAGCACGAGCCCGCCTGGCAGCAGCACGCCCGCCCCGAGCGGCGGCGCGGCACTGTTCTCCCCCTCGACCAGCCGGACCCGCCAAGGGTCCTCCTGCGACGGGGAGTTGGACGTGGTCTCCAGCTGCCTCATACTGCTCAACAATAACCACGGGGTGTGACAATGAGCCCCCGCTGTGTGACCAGGGGGGTCGGAATGAGCGCGCGTGGCGGACGTGGAGGGCACGACGGCGAGGAGACCGTGGGTCTCGCCGAGGTGATCGGCCGGATCCGCGAGGAGCTGGAGGAGGCGCGGCGGGGCGGGCGTGACAGCGGGCTCCAGTTCCGGGTGGAGCGGGTACACGTCGAATTCTCGGTGCAGGTACGGCGCGAGGGCACCGGCAAGGGCGGGCTGAGCATCGGCGTCGTCACCGCGGAGGCGGGCGGGACGGCGGCGCACGAGAGCATGCACCGCATCGAGATCGAGCTGATGCCGCACGACAGGGACGATCCGCCGGAAGGTCCTGGCTACCGGGTGGGCGGCCCGAGATAGCCGCGTCGAGGGGGTGCTCCGCGAGGTGCCGGACGGGACGGGGGTCCCGTCCGGCACCTGAGGACAGCGGTGGTCCGGCTGCCGGGCCGGATCAGCCGGCCGCGTCCGAGCCCGCCATCAGGACCGGCGCCGGCAGGATCACTTCCCGTTCGATCCGTCCGCTCTCCCGGCCTGCCACCGACCAGGTGCCGAGGGACAGTTCGGCCGTGATGCCGGGCCCGAAGCCGGCGATCACCCCGCGCGCACCGTGCTCGGCCCCACCGTCCTCGAAGAACCGGTCCAGCGCGTCGAAGACGACCGCGCTCGCGATGTTGCCGCGCTCGGTGAGGGTCGCCCTGCTGTAGCGGAACATCTCCGCCGGTACGTCGAGGTACTGGCAGAGGTCGTCCAGGATCCTGGGGCCTCCGGCGTGCACGATGTAGAAGTCCAGTCCGGACACGTCCCAGTCGTGCGGTTCTGCCATCTCCCGCATGGCGGGCGCGAGTACGGACATCGTGCCGGGCACCCGCTTGTCGAGCATGAAGTGGAATCCGGTGTCACGCACCGCGTAGGAGATCCAGTCCTCCGTGTCGGGCACCAGATGAGAGCCGTTGCGCTCCAGACGTACGCCGGTGCCTCCCTCGCCCCGTACCACCGCGGCGGCGACGGCGTCCCCGAAGAGGCCGTTGGAGAGCAGATTGCCCACCGCGAGGTCCGTCGGCTGGTAGCAGAGCGAGCAGAACTCGCAGCACACGATCAGTACGTTCGCCTCCGGATACGCGGAGCAGAAGTCGTGCGCCCGGTTGATGGCCGCACCGCCCGCGGCGCAGCCCAGTTGAGCGATCGGCAGCTGCCGGGTCTCCGACGTGAAGCCCATGGTGTTGATGAGCCACGCGGTCATCGAGGGCATCATGAAGCCGGTGCACGACACGTAGACGATCATGTCGATGTCCCGCGGCGTCAGTTCGGCGTGGTCCAGCGCACGGAGTACGGCCTCCGGCACCCGCCTCTTCGCCTCCGCCTCGTAGACGGCGTTACGAGTGGTGAAGCCCGGATGCCGAAGAGTCGTCTCGATGGGCTGCACCAGACGTCTGGTGCGGACACCGGTGTTGCTGATGAGCCGTACCGCGAGTTCGAGTTGGGGATGGTCGGGGTGGAGCTCCCGTGCCAGCTCCACGGTCTGTTCCAGCGTGATGACGTGCTCGGGGACTGCGATGGCGGGCCTGCACAGAGTTGCCATGATCAGCTCCTTACCAGGTGACCGGCAGGGCGAGCGGGTATCGCCAGATCGAGACGGTGTTCCACCGCACCTCCTCCGCCGGGACGGCCAGACGAAGGTCGGGAAAACGGTTGAGCAGTGTGCCGATGGCGACTTGGAGCACCATGCGCGCCAGGTGGGCGCCCAGGCAGTGGTGGCTGCCATAACCGAAGGTCATGTGCACGGCGGGGTTCTCGCGGTGGAAGTCGAGCTCGTCGGGGCGGTCGTAGGCGAGTTCGTCACGGTTGGCCGTCAGATAGGACACATGGACCGTGTCGCCGGCCTTGATGACGACCCCGTCGAACTCGACGTCCTCCGTCGCGACGCGGGGGATGCCGACGCCCTGGCGGAAGGGGATGTGGCGCAGCAGTTCCTCCAGGGCCTGCGGAAGCAGTTCGGGCCGGGCGCGCAGCTCGGCCGCGCGCTCGGGCTGAGTCAGCAGCGTGTAGACGATGTTGCTGATGTTGTACGTGGTGGTGTCGTGACCGGTGATCACCAGGAGCATGGCCAGCACGGCGAGTTCGTCCGCGTCGAGCGTCTCGTCGCCGATACGTGCCGTGGCGAGGCCGCTGATCAGGTCCTTGCCGGGGGACCGCCGCCGCTCAGCTGTCAGCTCCGAGAAGTAGGCACGCAGCCATGCCTTCGCCTCGACCGCCGAATTCCGGTCGGCGGCGTTCATGGACATCATGTCCATGGCGCGCTGCCGCAGTTGAGGGCGGTCCGCCTCCGGTACGTCCAGCAGCTCGCAGATCGTCATCAGCGGCAGCCGGTCCGCGAGATGGTCGGCGATGTCGGCCGGAGCGCCGCTTCTGGCCATGGTGTCCAGCAGACCGTCCACCGTCCGCTGGGTCCACGGGCGCAGCGCCTCCACCTGCGGGGTGGTGAAGGCCTTGGTGATCAGCTTGCGCACCCTGTTGAGCGCGGGCGGGTCCATCAGGTTGATCGACTCGGACTGCGCGATGGGCGCCGGAGTGATCCGGGGGAAGTCCCGCCCGATCAGGGCGGCTCTGCTGAAGCGGCGGTCCGAGGTGACGGTCTTCACGTCCTCGTACCGCGTCACCAGCCAGCATTCACCCTCGCCGTACGGCATGCGCACACGGGCGACGGGCGCCTCCACACGCATCCTGGCCATGAAGGGGTCGGGTTCCAGGGCCTCGTCATGGCGGAAGGGGCAGGTCTGTACTGAGTCCACGCCGGTCATCACGGCACTCCCACGGGCAAGAATGGTCACTCACGGTGACGTTGGCTCTGAGTTCATTCCGTACCTGGAGAGCCGCCATGCGCCGCGATGCCAAGCTCACCTGTACGGGTAACCGGCGGATTCGGGCGCACTCGGTCCGACACCGTGTGCGGGCTTCGAAGAGACGTGGTCGTACATTCGGCCATCTGCTTACGTCGTCTTTACATCGCTCCGCCGAGCCTGCCGCGGCAGCTTCTCTCGCACACCTGACCGAGACGGTCAACGCGCGCTCCGCGCGGGTGTGATGGGCGGCCGGGGCGGGTGCCGGGAGCGCACTCCCGAGGCTCTAGGGTGAACGCCATGTCCACCCCAGAACTGATCCGCATCGTCTCCCGCGACTCGCCGATGGCGCTCGCACAGGTGGAGCGAGTGCGCGCCGAACTGACCGCGCTCCACCCCGGCATCGCGACCGAGGTCGTCCCGGTCAAGACCACCGGCGACAAGTGGATGGGCGACCTCTCGCTGGTGGAAGGGAAGGGCGCCTTCACCAAGGAGGTCGACGCCGCCCTCCTCGCCGGACAGGCCGACCTCGCGGTGCACTGCGTCAAGGACGTCCCCGCCGACCGGCCGCTGCCCGCCTGGACCGTCTTCGCCGCCTTCCTGAAGAGGGACGACATCCGCGACGCCCTCGTCCACCCCGGCGGACACACCCTCGACGAGCTGCCCGCGGGCACCAGGATCGGTACGTCGTCCGTCCGGCGCGTCGCCCAGCTCGCCGCCTCCCACCCGCACCTCATCTGCGTACCGATGCGCGGCAACGCCAACCGCCGGCTGGAGAAGCTCGCGGCCGGTGAGGCCGACGCCCTGCTGCTGGCCGTCGCCGGCCTGGAGCGGATCGGGCGCACCGACGTCATCACCGAAGCCCTGCCGGTGGACCTCATGTGCCCGCCCATCGGCGCCGGGATCCTCGCCCTCCAGTGCCGCGAGGACGACACCGACACCATCGACGCCGTCTCCGGGCTCGGCGACCCGGACACGTACAGGGAAGCCTCCGCCGAGCGGATGTTCCTCCATGTCCTCCAGGGACACTGCAACAGCCCGATCGCCGGATTCGCGCACGCGGAGCGCAGCGGCGGTCTCTCCCTGCGCGCCCGGGTCTTCACCCCGGACGGCAAGACGGTCCTCAACGCGCACGAGTGGGCGGGCCCGCTCGACCCGGCGACCCTCGGCACGTCGGTGGCCGTGGCCCTGCTCCGGCAGGGGGCGCGCGAGCTGATCGACTCCATCGCGCACTGAGGGTCCTTCTCACGCATCGGCGGCCAAGACCGGTTCGCCCACGGCGAGATGACACACAGCCGTCACACAACAGCGGAATGTGAGACCGGCGGGCGCGGGTTCTCGCAGACATGACTGTGGGAGTAGCACTCAACACGACGGATCCCGACAACCAGATCGACGCCACCGTACGGCTCGCCGAGGAGGCCGCGGCGGCGGGACTGCGCTCCGCCTGGTTCGGCCAGACCTTCGGCGCCGACTCGCCGCAACTCGCGGCGATCGTGGGACGTGAGGTACCGGCCCTCCAGGTGGGTACGTCCGCGATACCCGTATTCGGACGGCACCCGCTGACCGTCTCCAGCCAGGCACTCACCGCGCAGGCGGCCACGCACGGCCGCTACCATCTCGGCCTCGCTCTTGGCACCAAGCTCCTCACCGAGGGCGGCTTCGGCATCCCGTTCGAACGCCCCGTCGCG
Organism: Streptomyces sp. NPDC058665; assembly: GCF_042714995.1. Lineage (NCBI taxonomy): Bacteria > Bacillati > Actinomycetota > Actinomycetes > Kitasatosporales > Streptomycetaceae > Streptomyces > Streptomyces sp. NPDC058665. Next base: position 56,409 of record NZ_JBHXRX010000010.1, on the reverse strand, counting down.
CGGCTGCGTGAATTCCTCACCATCCTCAGGCAGTTGACCGAGACCGGAAACGCCGACTTCGACGGCGAACTGCTCAACGCACACGCCCTCGTCCCGGCGCGGGTACCGGGAGCCGACTCCGGGGTACCGATCCTGGTCGCCGCGATGGGCCCGCAGGCTCTTCGTGCCAGCGGTGAACTGGCGGACGGGATCCTGCCGTACCTCGCCGGGCCGCGCGCGCTGGCCGAGCACATCGTGCCGGCCGTCACCGCGGCGGCGGAGGCCGCCGGCCGTCCCGCGCCCCGGATCGTGGCCCTCGTGCACGGTGTGGTCACCGACGACGTCGACGCCGTACGCGAGAGGGCCACCGAAGCGCTCGCGTTCTACGAGCAGATCCCGTCCTACGCGCGCGTCATCGAACTCTCCGGCGCCAAGCGTGCCGTCGACGTCGCGGTGATCGGTGACGAGCGGACGGTGGCCGCGGAGGTGCGCCGCTACCGGGACGCCGGTGCGACGGAGGTGGTGTTCTCGGGCACGGAGATCGCGGGGGACGCCGACCGGCGCCGTACCTGGGACCTCCTCGGCGAACTGGCCGGCTGACCGGGCACTCAGCGCGCGTCACTGACAAAGCCCCTGGTCAGGCCCCTGTCAGCGGCTCAGGCGGGGGCATTGTCAGTGGTGGGCGGCAAGATGAGGGACATGACGACACCCGCAGCCGTACTTGTCGACGCAGCCGCCTACGCCGTCGCGGTCGAGACCGCGACGAAGGCCGCCGCCGCTTACTACGCGACGGGCGAGAGCGCCCTCGACGACGACGCCTACGACCGTCTGGCGCGGGGCATAGCCGCCTACGAGGAGGCTCACCCGGGCGAGATCTCCGCCGACTCGCCCAGCGGGAAGGTGGCGGGCGGCGCCGTCGTCGGGGACGTACCGCACACGGTGCCGATGCTGTCGCTGGACAATGTTTTCGGCGGTGCCGAATTCACCGTATGGGCCGCGTCGGTGGAGCGGCGGATCGGGCGCCCGGTCGAGCGCTGGAGTGTCGAGCCGAAGCTGGACGGCCTGGCCGTCGCCGCCAGGTACGAGGAGGGCCGGCTGGCCCGGCTCATCACGCGCGGGGACGGGCTTGCGGGCGAGGACGTCTCGCACGCGATCGGGATGATCACGGGCCTGCCCGACCGGCTCGGGAGGCCGGTCACGCTCGAAGTGCGGGGCGAGGTCCTGATGACCACCGACCAGTTCGAGCGGGCCAACACCCTGCGCACGAGCCACGGCGGGACGCCGTTCGCCAACCCGCGCAGCGCAGCGGCCGGGAGCGTCCGGGCCAAGGACCGTCCGTACCAGGTGGAGATGACGTTCTTCGCGTACGCGGCCCTGCCCCTCGCCGGGACCGGTGACGACCTGGCCGCCTCGTTCGTGGAGCTGCCGCACAGCGAGGTGCTCACGTACGTGGGGGGATTGGGTGTGCATACGACGGGCGGCACCACCGTCCCGCCCAGGACGGTGACCGACGCCGAGGCCGTGCGCCTGCGGGTGGAGGAGATCGCGGCGCTCCGGCCCGAGCTGCCTTTCGGAATCGACGGCATCGTCATCAAGGCCGACCGCGCCGCGGACCAGCTGGCCGCCGGATCGGGCTCCCGCGCGCCCCGCTGGGCCATCGCCTGGAAGCTGCCGGCGGTCGAGAAGGTGACCCGGCTGCTGGACGTGGAGTGGAACGTCGGCCGGACCGGCACCATCGCACCCCGCGCCGTCCTGGAACCGGTCGAGATAGACGGATCGACCGTCACCTACGCCACCCTCCACAACCCGAACGACATCACCCGGCGGGACCTGCGGATCGGCGACCACGTGATGGTCTACAAGGCGGGCGACATCATCCCCCGGGTCGAGGCGCCCGTGGCGCACCTGCGTACCGGCGACGAGAAGGCCATCGGCTTCCCCGAGGTGTGCCCCCAGTGCGGCTCGGAGATCGACACCTCGGAGCAGCGGTGGCGCTGTGCCCGGGGCCGTAACTGCCATGTCGTCGCCTCCATCTCGTACGCCGCCGGACGCGACCAGTTCGACATCGAGGGCCTGGGCGCGACCCGCGTCGTCCAACTCGTCGACTCCGGTCTCATCGCCGACATCGGCGACCTGTTCACCCTCACCCGTGAGCAGATCCTCGGGCTCGACCGGATGGGCGAGACCAGCACGGACAATCTCCTCGCCGCGATCGAGCGGGCCAAGGGGCAGCCGCTGTCCCGCGTCCTGGCCGCCCTCGGCGTACGTGGCACCGGCCGCTCCATGTCGCGCCGGATCGCACGGCACTTCGCGTCCATGGACGTGTTGTGTGCCGCCGACGAGGAGGCGATGCAGCGTGTCGACGGGATCGGCGTCGAGAAGGCCCCGACGATCGTGGCGGAGCTGGCCGAGCTGGCGGAGCTCATCGAGAAGCTGCGTGCCGCCGGGGTCAACATGACCGAGCCCGGTGCGACGCCTCCGTCCGACGATCCGGTGGCCTCGGAGGATGGCGAAGTCGCGGCGCGCAGCGGTCCGTTGGACGGGATGACCGTCGTCGTCACGGGCGCGATGACGGGTCCCCTGGAGAAACTCTCCCGCAACCAGATGAACGAACTGATCGAGCGGGCGGGCGGCAAGTCCTCCTCCAGCGTCTCCAAGCGCACGTCGTTGCTGGTCGCGGGGGAGAACGCCGGATCCAAGCGGGAGAAGGCCGAGCTGCTCGGGACGCGCATAGCATCGCCGGACGAGTTCGCGGAGCTGATCGCGGAGCTTCTCGTCGGCGATGGGGATACCGATGGCGACGGTCAGGAGGTCGCCGACGCTGCGGATGGCGCGGGCGTGGCGGCGTGAACCGGCCGGCGTCAGGCCGGTCCTGGGCCGAACCGGCGCTGGTAGGCCGACGGTGTCAGGCCGGTCTCGCGGCGGATGAGTGTCCGCAGATTCGTGGCCGTACCGAGGCCGCTGCGGCGCGCCACCCACTCGAAGCGTGACTCGCCCCGTTCGATCAACCGGCAGGCGAGGGCGACCCGTTCACCGGTGAGCCAGGCCAGCGGCGTGGTGCCCAGTTGCGCCTGGAAGCGGCGGTGCAGCGTCGCGGCGCTGACCGAGGCGCGTGCCGCGAGGTCCGCGACCGCGAGCGGGGCGTCCAGCCGCTCCTGCGCCCAGGCCAGCACGGGCGCCAGCGACTCGTCCGGTACATCGGGCACCGGACGCTCCACGAACTGCCGCTGCCCGCCGTCCCGGTGCGCCGCGAAGACCAGCCGCCGGCTCACCGAGTTGGCGACCTCGGCGCCGTGGTCGCGGCGGACCACATGCAGCCCGAGGTCGAGCGCGGCGGCGCTCCCCGCCGCCGTGAGGATGTCGCCGTCGTCCACGAACAGCACGTCCGATTCGAGCTGTACGGAGGGGAAGCGGGCCCGGAAGGAGTCGGCCCACTGCCAGTGCGCCGTGGCCCGGCGCCCGTCCAGGACCCCCGCCTCGGCGAGGGTGAAGGCGCCGCTGCAGAAGCCGACCAGGCGCGCGCCGCGTGCGTGGGCCCGCCGTACGGCGTCGAGCACGGCCGTGCGGCGGGGCACCTCGACGTCGGGCCGGTTGGGGACGATCAAGGTGTCCGCCGTGTCCGCCACCGACAGCTCGGCGACGCCCGTGAGCGTGAAGAATCCGTCCCGCATCAGGGTGTTGGGCTCGGGGGAGCAGAGGCGGAAGTCGTAGAGGTCGCGGCCGATCTCGGGCCTGCGCAGGCCGAAGATCTCGGTCGCGCAGCCGAGCTCGAACGGGTTCGAGTTCTCGTCCACGATCACCACGACGCGGTGGATGCGCCCAGAGGCACCCCGGCGCGGGCGCTGCGAGGATTCTTGCGTCATATGCAATTCCTAGCACTCACGTCGGCGGCGCGGAACGGGCGAGCATGGCCGCATGAGCGATGAAACCGACCTGCCCATCTCCCTCGACAAGGCGCTGACCTCCTTCGACGACCTGTGGAGCCCTCGTATCGTGACGCGTGTCAACGACTACGACGTACGCGTCGCCAAGGTCGAGGGCGAGCATGTCTGGCATGTCCACGAGGACACCGACGAGTTCTTTCTGGTCCTCGAAGGGGAGCTTCAGATCTCGTTGCGCGAGCCTGGGGGCGAGCGCACGGTCACGCTGCCGCGAGGAGCGGTGTTCACGGTCCCCCGTGGCACGGAGCACAAGCCGTACGCCGCCTCCCGCACGGCGATCATGATGTTCGAACCCTCCGGCACGTCGACGGTCGGCGACCGCCACGACGAGATCCCCGCCCATGTCGACGCGACGACGGGCCACCAACTCGGCGCGTGACGCCGTCGGGGCGAGTCCGGAAGGTGGCGTCCGGCTCGCGGCGCGCTGCCGGGGAGACGTCGGCGTCGGCTACGCCGGTCCGTCCGGCGACGGCGGGCGGACGCCGGGGCGGACGTACGTCACGTCGAAGTCGGTCGCCCAGAACTCGCCGTCCTCCGAGCGCTCCCAGCCGCCCCTTATCGTGTCGCCGGCCTCGTTGAAGGTCGCGCTGAAGCGCTGGTGGAAGCCGGCCGCCGCGCGCCACTGCTTCCAGACGCCGGCGCCCAGGCTCGTACGGTAGACGCGTGCGACGCCCCGGCCGTCGGCGTACAGCGTGGTGAACTCGTCGGACGTGTCGTCGTAGCCGGTGATCGTGCTCGTCGGGAAGGGCGCGTTCTCTCCCCACTCCGGCGGAAGCACAGTCGAGGGCCCCAGGTCCGCGCGCTGGACCAGATAAGCGCCGCCCTCCAGCCACGCGAACTCGGTCCGGACCGGCCCCGCCCGGTGTCCGGCCGCCCACATGTCCCACTCGCCCACGAGAGCGTCCAGGCGGCTCAGCGCGGGGTGGGGTGTCGGATGGCGCATCGGTTTCTCCTCTTCGCGGTTCGTCGGCAGTCCTGCCCTCTGCCGGTAGTGACCCGGAATTCCTCGCGGACTCATCGCTGTGGCAGACCGACGTCAGCGAGGACGGGGCCCGGGTGCGGGTGCTGAGCGCGTACGAGGACGCCGGGGGCAGTGGGAGCCTGCGGTTCCGTCCCTTCCGGGGACTGGTCCATCCCGGATCCGCCGGACAGACTCTAGGCCTGGCCCGTTTCGAAGTGGCTGATACGGCCGTCGGAGACGGTGAAGGCCCAGCGCGTCCGCATGGTGCCGTACGTCGCGTTCGTGAACGTCGCCTTCAGGGCGCGGCCCCCGTCGGAGACGGTCTCGACGTCCATCCGGCCGTCGGCGGAGAAGATCTCCTTGTCCACCCAGGCCGTGAGGTCCCGTTCGCTGCCGTCGTCGGACATCGTGGCGTCCGGGGTGAGAAGGGCGAACAGGGCGTCGCGGTCGCCGCCGTTGATCGCCGAGACGAACGCGGCGACCGTCTGGTCTTCGGGGGTGACGCTCATGAGTGGTCCTCCTGGTGACTGGGTTCGTCGCGCGTACGCCGACAGCGCTGCCCGCCGCACGGACGGTGCCCCGGGCAGTGCCATCATCACGCCTGCCGCCGGGCCCCGCAGCCCGGCGGCAACCGGCCGTGCGGCGAGGGTGTACAGCCCCCTTCCAACGATGTAAGAGATGCCTACGGGCCGCATCAGCACCGTCCTCGCCCGTATGACCGAGGAGGGCAATCGACCATGCACGCCTCGTACGACCCGTACGCCTCGCTGCCGCGCCGCGCGAGCGCCTGGCTCGGCGCACTGCTCCTCCTCTGCGCGAGCCTGGTGATGACCGCCGGCCCCGCCGAGGCGAAGTCCGCCGCCTGGCAGCCCAAACCGTCCCCGATGACCACCCCGTGGACCAATCAGGTCCCGGTCGACAACCCGCTGCCGGAGTATCCGCGCCCCCAGCTCACCCGCCCCGACTGGGTCAACCTCAACGGCATCTGGGACTTCGCGCTCACCGGCGCGAACGCCGGGCAGCCCGCCACCTTCCCCGAGCAGATCAGGGTCCCGTTCGTCGCCGAGTCGGCCCTCTCCGGGATCCAGCGCAAGATCACCCAGAGCGACAAGCTCTGGTACAAGCGGAACTTCACCGTGCCGGCGGACTGGAACGGCCGCCGTGTCCAGCTCAACTTCGGGGCCAGTGACTGGCAGACCACGGTCTGGGTCAACGGCCGGCAGGCCGGCGCGGCCCACAGCGGCGGCTTCGACGCGTTCACCTACGACATCACGCCGCTGCTGACGCCGGGCGGCACCAACACCGTCGTCGTCTCCGTCTTCGACCCTTCCCAGACCGGCGGTCAGGCCGTCGGCAAGCAGCGGATCAACGACGTCACCCCGCATCCCGGCGGCGGCATCTTCTACACGGCGGCGTCCGGCATCTGGCAGACCGTCTGGCTGGAGCCCACCGCCTCCGCCCACATCACCGGCCTCGACATGGTGCCCAGCCTCTCCGACAGCACGCTGAAGGTGACCGTCCGAGGCGCCGGCGCCGCGGGCCGGACGGCCAGGGTGACGGTCTCCTCCGGCGGTACGACCGTGGCCACCGCCACCGGCCCCGTGAACAGCCAGCTCTCGGTGGCGATCCCGAACCCGCGTCTGTGGACCCCCGAGGATCCGTTCCTGTACGACGTGCGGGCCGATCTGCTGCCGGGCACGGGCGGCGGCACGACCCTCGACTCGGTCGGCAGTTACGCCGGGATGCGCTCCATCTCCGTCGGCAAGATCGGTGGGGTCCAACGCCCGCTCCTCAACGGCGAGTTCGTCTTCCAGACCGGCACGCTCGACCAGGGCTACTGGCCGGACGGCATCTACACCGCGCCCAGTGACGAGGCGCTGCGGTACGACCTCCAGAAGCACAAGGACCTCGGCTTCAACATGGTCCGCAAGCACATCAAGGTGGAGCCGCAGCGCTGGTTCTACTGGGCGGACCGGCTCGGTCTGCTGGTGTGGCAGGACATGCCCGCCATGGACACCCGGACCCCCGACAGCGCCGCGCGTGTGCAGTGGGAGGCCGAGTACGACCGGATCATCGACCAGCACCGCAGCTCGCCTTCACTGGTCATGTGGGTCAATCAGAACGAGGGCTGGGGACAGTACGACCAGGCCAGGATCGCGAACGAGGTCAAGGCGTACGATCCCTCCCGCCTCGTCAACAACATGAGCGGCGTCAACTGCTGCGGCTCCGTGGACGGTGGCAACGGCGACGTCATCGACAACCATGTCTACGTCGGTCCCGGCACCACGACACCGACCGCCACCCGGGCGGCCGTCCTCGGTGAGTTCGGCGGGCTGGGCTGGAAGGTGCCCGGACACGAGTGGTACCCCGGCGGCGGTTTCAGCTACGAGGACCAGGCGAGCGTCGCCGCGCTCGACAACCGCCTTGTCGGCCTCATCGACACCATCCGGGAGAATCAGATGCCCAGCGGACTGTCCGCGTCCGTCTACACCGAGATCACCGATGTGGAGAACGAGGCCAACGGCCTGCTGACGTACGACCGGCAGGTGGTCAAGGTCGACGCGGCCCGGCTCCGGGCCGCCAACCTCGCCCTCGTCCAAGCCTCGCGCAACCCGCCGCCACCCGTCACGCTGCCCACCGGCCAGCACAAGTCGCTGCGGGTGACCACGCCCGGTCACACCGGCAAGTACCTCCGCCATCAGGACGGGCTCGCCTTCACCGCGCCCGTCGACGCGAACAGCGACGCCCTGCTGAAGAACGACGCCACCTGGAAGATCGTCCCCGGGCTCGCGGGCAGCGGCTGCTACTCCTTCGAGTCCCGCAACTATCCCGGGCAGTATCTGCGGCACCGCGACTTCCGCGTCTACAAGGAGGCGGGCGACGGATCGGCGCTCTTCCGGGCCGATGCCACGTTCTGCGCGCTGCCCGCCGCCGGGGGAGTGCGGCTGGCTTCGTACAACATGGCCGGCACCTATCTGCGGCACATCAACTCGGAGGTGTGGATGGCGACTCGGGGCGGTGCGCGGGCCTGGGACAATCCGGCCTCGTTCACGGAGGACACGATCTGGTCCGTCGACAACCCCTGGGTGGGCTGAACAAGGGGCCCTCGGAGGGATGACCCAGGCGGATGTCCGGCGGTGCCGCTCCCGCTCAGGAGCGGCACCGCTCGACCCGAAACACAGCCCGACCCGAAGCATCACCCGACCCGGAACACCGCCCGCCCCGAAGCATCGCCCGCCCCGAAGTATCGCTTGCCCCGAACGACGACAACGGCGCTACTGAGACACGCCCTTGCGCCCCGAGCGCAGTGCCGCGTCCACGGTCCCCCGTAAGCCGCTCAGCGGGATGCTCGCAACCCCGTACCCGTAACGGCTGCCCCGCGGATAGACGTCCCGCCCGCCGACGTCCGTCGTGTCGTTCGTCATCTGCCGCACAGCCCAGCCGGGCAGCAGCCGGCCATCGAAGAGCCCCTCCCAGAAGGCGTTGAGGTCACTCTGGGTGGACACCAGGCCGCCGGAGGGCCCGGACAGGCCGTGCGGGGTCGGCTCGCCGCGTGCCGGCCAGTACGTGTCCTTGAGGCCGAGGGGGCCCAGCACGGTCCGTTCGATGTGGTCGCGGTGGTTCTCGCCCGACGTGTTGTCGATGAGGAGGCCCAGGACCAGATAGTTGGTGTTGGAGTACGCCCAGTCGGCGCCCGGTTCGAAGTCCTGGTCCGCGGCCAGCGCGAGCGCGAGGCGGTCCTCGTCCGTGTACGGGCCGCCGCTCCAGTCGATCAGGCCGGTGTACTCGGGCAGTCCGCTCCGCTGCTTCAGCAACTCCCGTACGGTGACGGGGTTTTCCCCCAGCTGCGGGACATAGCGCCGGGCGGGCGAGTCGAGCCGTACCTTGCCGTCGGCCACGAGCCCCATCACCGCGGCCGCGGTGAACGCCTTGGTGTCGCCGGCCAGTCGGAAGCGCGCGTCGGTGTCGACAGCCGGCCGCCCTGTCCCGGCCTGTGCCGTCCCCGCCGTGTACGTCCGGCCGTTGACATACGCGAGGGCGCCCGGCGCCCCGTCCCGCTCAACCAGCACGTCGAGTTGGTGCTGTACGCCGCCGGTCCTCGCCTCCCGCGCGGTGGCGGCGGGGGCGGCCGTGGCGAGGAGCGCTGGCGCCAGCAGCGCGGCGACCACCACACGGCGGCCGTGCCTGCCCGCGCCGGTGATGCCCGTACCGGCACCGGTCCGCGGCCAGGTCAGGGTCGCGGTCTTGGTCCCGTTGTCGGTCCTGTTGTCGGTCCTGGTCTCGGTCTCCGTGGCTGCGGCGGTCATCTCGCGGCTCATGGTGAATCCCTCCTTGTACGTGGCCCCCCGGCAACGTCCCGGCCGATGAGACGAGCTTGATCCCTCGGGGCCGTGAGATCAGGGGGGCTGGACGCCACATCGGGGGGTGTAGCCACCTCCACCGTGCCGTTGCGGCTGTCCGCAGGGTCTGCCGTCATGACGCCCCGTCATCTCCCGTGACCGCGGCATTTGTTCAGTGTGCGAACGCAATCCCAGGTGGGTGTCGGTAGCCGCGATTCCTCCACCGGACCGCCCCTCGCGGCCCCCTGACACGACGACGGTCCACGGCAATTTGGATGGACCCTTGACAAATTATGGTCCCGTTGCCAGCATGCGAAACTCTCGCGGGTTTCCCGCGAATGTTCGGTGCCGCATCACATGCCCCTGCACGGATCAGTACGGCTGCTTTCCGGGTGACGGGACATCACCCGGACGGCAGGTTCCTCCCTGAGTGAGACACGGTGGCGCGCTCGCCCGCGCTTCCGCCTGCCTCACCCCCCCATGATCAGGTAAGGAAGGAAGCTCGATGTCAGGACTCTCAGGACGGCCGCGCCCGAGACAGAAGTGGCTGAGGTGGCTCGCGGTACTGGGTCTGGTGGTGGGTGGCGGCGCGATCAGCGTCCCCACCGCCGCCGCCCACCCGGGCCACCCCGGCCACGAGGCAGCACCCGCAGCACCCGCCGCCATTCCGGCCGGCGACTATCAGCAGGTACAACTCGCGCTCGGTTCTGCCGAGTTGGGCGAGGCGATGTCACTCGCCGTACTGCCCGACCGTGCCGTCGTGCACACGGCGAGGGACGGAACGGTCCGCTACACCGACGCCGCGGGCAACACGAAGTCGGCGGGCAAGCTCGACGTCTACACCCATGACGAGGAAGGCCTCCAGGGGATAGCCGCCGACCCGAACTTCCAGAGCAACCGGTATCTGTATCTGTACTACTCGCCCAAGCTCAGCACCCCTGGCGGGGACGCGCCGGTCACCGGCAACGCCGCGGCGTTCGAGCCGTGGAAGGGCCACCTCAACCTCTCGCGCTTCACGCTCAAGGCCGACAACACACTCGACCTGGCCAGCGAGAAGGTCGTGCTCGAAGTCCCCAACGACCGTGGCCAGTGCTGCCATGTCGGCGGTGACATCGACTTCGACGCGGCCGGGAATCTGTACCTGACGACGGGCGACGACACGAACCCGTTCGAATCGTCGGGCTATTCGCCGATAGACGAACGAAGCGACCGCAACCCGCAGTTCGACGCCCAGCGCTCCTCGGGCAACACCAACGACCTGCGTGGCAAGGTCCTGCGGATCAAGCCGACCGCGGCCGGCGGCTACACCGTGCCCTCCGGCAACCTCTTCGCGCCCGGTACGGCCAGGACCCGTCCCGAGATCTACGCGATGGGCTTCCGCAACCCGTTCCGGATGTCCGTCGACAAGGCCACCGGCATCGTCTACCTCGGCGACTACGGCCCCGACGCCGGTGTCACCAACGCGAGCCGCGGTCCCAGCGGCCAGGTCGAGTTCAACCGCATCACCGCACCGGGCAACTACGGCTGGCCGTACTGCACCGGCACGAACACGGCCAACGAGACGTACAGCGAGTACACCTTCCCCAGCGGCCCCTCCGCCGCCAAGTACAACTGCGCCGCGCCCGCGAACAACTCGTTCCGCAACACCGGCCTGCCGACCCTGCCCGCCGCCAAGTCGAGCTGGATCAAGTACGGCGGCGACGCGGGCAGCCCGCCCGAGTTCGGCGGCGGCTCCGAGTCGCCCATGGGCGGCCCCGTCTACCGCTACGACGCCAACCTCAACTCGAACGTGAAGTTCCCGCAGTCGCTCGACGGCCGCTTCTTCGGCGGTGAGTACGGCCGCAAGTGGATCAAGGCGATCGAGGTCAAGGCCGACGGCACCCCCGGCGTCATCGAGGCCTTCCCGTGGACCGGTACGCAGGTCATGGACCAGGCCTTCGGCCCCGACGGCGCGCTGTACGTCCTCGACTACGGCACCGGCGGCAACAACCAGGCCCTGTACCGCGTCGAGTACGTCGGCGCCGCCAACCGCAACCCGGTCGCCAAGGCAGCGGCCGACAAGGTGTCCGGACCCACCCCGCTGACCGTCGCGTTCTCCTCGGCCGGCAGCTCCGACCCCGAGGGCAAGGCCCTCACGTACTCGTGGAACTTCGGTGACGGCACCACGTCCACGGCCGCCAACCCGAGCCACACGTACACCGCCAACGGCACCTTCCGGCCCACGCTCACGGTGCGCGACCCCGAAGGGCTGACCGGCACCGCGAGTCTGGTCGTCACGGCGGGCAACACCGCGCCGACCGTGACCCTCCAGACCCCCAAGGACGGCCAGCTGTTCTCCTTCGGTGACACCGTGCCCTTCCAGGTCACCGTCAGCGACCCGGAGGACGGGACCATCGACTGCTCCAAGGTCAAGGTCACCTATCTGCTCGGCCACGACGAGCACCGGCACCAGATCACCCAGACCACCGGCTGCTCCGGCAACCTCAGCGTGCCCGCCGACGGTGAGCACGACAGCGCGGCCAATATCTACGGGGTCTTCGACGCCGAGTACACCGACGGCGCCGGGCTGACCACGCACAGCGCCCGTATCCTCCAGCCCCGGCACCGGCAGGCGGAGCACTTCGGCGCCCAGTCCGGCATCGAGATCGCGGCCCACGGCAACGCCGAGGGCGGCAGCACCGTCGGCTTCACCGACAACAACGACTGGGTCTCCTTCAAGCCGTACAACGTGGCCAACGCCAACAGGTTCACCGCCCGGGTCGCCTCCGGCGGCGTCGGCGGCACCCTGGAGGTACGGGCCGGGTCCGCGACCGGCACGCTGCTCGGCTCGGTGGCCGTGGCACCCACCGGCGGCTGGGAGAACTTCGTCGACGTGTCGGGGAACATCGCCAACGCCCCGGCCGCGACAACGGAGTTGTTCCTCGTCTTCAAGGGCGTGACCGGCCAGGGCAATCTCTTCGACGTCGACGCCTTCACCTTCGCCACCGGCACCGGCGGCTCCAGCCAGACCGTCGAGGGCGAGTCGTACAGCTCGGGGCAGGGCGTCCAGGTGGCCGACCACGCCCCGGCGAGCGGCGGCAAGACGCTCGGGCACATCGAGAACGGTGACTGGGCGGGGTACGCCTCCGTCCCGACGGCCGGGACCAAGACCTTCTCCGCGAAGATCTCCTCGGCAGGCGCCGGCGGCACCGTCACCATCCGGTCGGGTTCGGCAACCGGCGCCGTCCTCGGCAGCGTCGCCGTCCCCAACACCGGCGGCTGGGAGACGTTCCGAGACGTCTCCACCGCGCTGACCGGCACTGGATCGTCCGGGGCGCTCTTCCTCACCTTCAGCGGTGGGGCGGGCTCGCTCTTCGACATCGACACCCTCACACTCACCAAGTGACGCGAGTCAAGGAGACAGTGATGCTCCGTCAGCTCCGCACCCTGCCGAAGACCGCGGCCGCGGCCTTCGCCCTCACTCTCGGCCTCGCCGCGTCACTTCTGGCACCGGCCACCGCGGCCCAGGCCGCCGACCCCGCTTACCGGGTCCTCGTCTTCTCCAAGACGGCGGGCTTCCGGCACGACTCCATCCCGGTCGGTACACAGACCATCCGCGACCTCGGCGCGGCCAACAACTTCACCGTCACCGCCACCGAGGACAGCAACGCCTTCACCGCGTCGAACCTGGCCAACTTCAAGGCCGTCGTCTTCCTCTCCACCACCGGTGACGTGCTGAACACCAGCCAGCAGTCGGCGCTCCAGGGGTATGTGGACGGTGGCGGCGGCTACTTCGGCATCCACGCGGCGGCCGACACCGAGTACGAGTGGCCGCAGTACCAGCAGCTCGTCGGCGCCTGGTTCAAGAGCCACCCGGCGATCCAGCGGGCCACGGTGAAGAACGAGGACCGGTCGCACGCGGCCACCTCGCACCTGGGCCAGACCTGGTCACGTACCGACGAGTGGTACAACTACCGCACCAATCCCCGCCCGCAGGTCCGGGTCCTCCAGAGCCTGGACGAATCCACCTACAGCGGCGGGGAGATGAGCGGCGACCACCCGATCACCTGGTGCCACCCGCAGGGCGACGGCCGGTCCTTCTACACGGGGCTCGGCCACACCCAGGAGTCGTACGCCGACCCCGCGTTCCGGTCGCTGCTGCTCGGCGGCATCCGGTACGCGGCGGGCTTCGCCAAGGCCGACTGCCGCGCGGAGACCGGCTACACCCCGCTCTACAACGGCTCGACCACCGGCTGGTCCCAGGCCGGACCCGGCAGCTTCACCAACACCGACGCCACGCTGAACTCGCAGGGTGGCATGGGTCTGTACTGGTACCGGGTGAAGGAGTACGCCTCGTACTCCCTCAAGCTGGACTGGCGCATGGCCGGGGACGACAACTCCGGTGTGTTCGTGGGCTTCCCGGCCTCGGACGACGTCAACACCTCGGTGAACCAGGGCTACGAGATCCAGATCGACTCCACCGACGCGGCCGACCGGACCACCGGGTCCGTCTACGGCTTCAAGGCGGCGGACATCGCGGCCCGGGACAACGCCCTGAATCCGCCGGGGAGTTGGAACACGTACGAGATCCGGGTGGAGGGGGAGCGGCTTCAGGTCTTCCTCAACGGCGTACGGATCAACGACTTCACCAACACCGACCCGGTGCGCTCGCTCCAGCAGGGGCACATCGGGATCCAGAACCACGGCACCGGTGACGACGTGTCCTTCCGCAACATCAGGATCAAGGAACTGGGCGGCACCAACCCGCCCCAGACCACCACCTACGAAGGGGAGTCCTACACCTCCAGCCAGGGCGTCCAGCCCGCCGACCACGCTCCGGCGAGCGGCGGCAGGACGCTCGGCCACATCGAGAACGGCGACTGGGCGGGCTACTCCCAGGCGTCGCTCACCGGGGCGAAGACCTTCGCGGCGAGGGTCTCGTCGGCCGGCGCGGGAGGCACCGTCCAGATCCGCTCGGGCTCGGCGAACGGACCGGTCGCCGGCTCGGTCGCGGTGCCGAACACCGGTGGCTGGGAGACGTTCCGAGATGTGTCCACCACCCTGACGGGCACCCCGACCGGCCCGCTGTTCCTCACCTTCACCGGTGGCGGCGGCGCCCTGTTCGACATCGACACCTTCACGATCGGCCGATAGCCGACCGGTAGGCGCCGCCGTACCCATGGCGCCGCCGAGTTGGCCCCGGGGGATTCATCCCTCGGGGCCAACTCATTGTCAGGCGACATCGATCAGACCGGGCGGTGGCGGCGGTGGACCCTCGCCTCCCAGGGCGCGAGCGTCACCGTCGTGCCCAGCGGCTCGGGGTCCGGGACATTGCCGATCAGCAGGTCGGCATCGCGCCAGCCGTCGTCCGGCAGGGTGGCCTCGGCCGTGTCGCCGGTGAAGTTGCCGAGGACCAGCAGCTCGGTCGCGGTACCGTCCGCCCCCACCAGCCGCCGGGTGTACGCGTACACCCGCGGATCGTCAGGCAGCAGCATCGTGAAGTCACCGTGCGCCACCACCGGTTCGGAGTGCCTCAGTGCGATCAGTCTGCGGTAGTGGTGGAAGACGGACGACGGATCGGCGTACACCGCTTCCGCGTTGACCTCGGTGTGATTCGGGTTGACCGGGATCCACGGGGTGCCGGTGGTGAATCCGGCGTGCGGGGAGGCGTCCCACTGCATCGGCGTACGGGCGTTGTCACGCCCCATCGCCCGCAGCCCCGCCAGCACACGCACCGGGTCGGTGCCCGCGTCGACCGCCTCCGCGTAGTGGTTGAGCGACTCGATGTCGCGGAAGTCGGCGATGGAGGTGAACGGGGCGTTGGTCATGCCCAGTTCCTCGCCCTGGTAGATGTACGGGGTGCCCCGGTGCAGATGCAGGACGGTGGCCAGCATCGTCGCGGACCTGACCCGGTGGCCTGGCCCGTCGTCGCCGAAGCGGGAGACGACGCGCGGCTGGTCGTGGTTGTTCCAGTAGAGGCTGTTCCAGCCGGTCCCGCTGAGGCCGTCCTGCCAGCGGCCGAGGGACGCCTTGAGGTCGAGCAGGTTCAGCGGCCGTACATCGAACTTGCCGTCGCCGTGGTCGAGTCCGACATGCTCGAACTGGAAGACCATGTCCACCTCGGCGCGCGCCGGATCGGTGAAGAGCCTCGCCTCGTCTACGGTCACGCCGGGCATCTCGCCCACGGTGAGCAGCCGTTCGGGGCGCCCGGCGAAGACCTCGCGGTGCATCTCCTGGAGGAACTCATGGATCCGGGGCCCCGCGCCGTGCTGCGTGCGGTCGGCGAGCGCCGGGTCCTTCGAGATGAGGTTGATGACATCCATCCGGAAGCCGTCCACGCCCCGGTCGAGCCACCAGTTCATCATCCGGTGGACGGCCGCGCGGACCTCGGGATTCTCCCAGTTGAGGTCGGGCTGTTTGCGGGAGAAGAGATGCAGGTAGTAGGCGTCACCCGGCTCGTCGTAATCCCAGGCCGAACCGGAGAAGAACGAGCGCCAGTTGTTGGGCTCGGCGCCCGGAGTGCCGGGGGCCGAGCCCTCCCGGGCCGGCCGCCACCAGTACCAGTCGCGCTTGGGGCTGTCCGGTCCGCGCCGGGACTCGGTGAACCACGGGTGCTCGTCGGAGGTGTGGTTGACGACGAGGTCCATGACCAGCTTCATGGAGCGCGCGTGGACGGCGGCGAGCAGATCGTCGAAGTCCGCCAGTGTGCCGAAGGACGG
Organism: Streptomyces sp. NPDC058665; assembly: GCF_042714995.1. Taxonomy (NCBI): domain Bacteria; kingdom Bacillati; phylum Actinomycetota; class Actinomycetes; order Kitasatosporales; family Streptomycetaceae; genus Streptomyces; species Streptomyces sp. NPDC058665. The sequence goes on along the minus strand of NZ_JBHXRX010000010.1, from coordinate 40,490 downwards.
ATCGATGTCCTGGTAGTCGCTGATGTCGTAGCCGTTGTCGTCCTGCGGCGACCGATACACCGGCGACAACCACAGGACGTCCACGCCGAGTTCGGCGAGATGGTCCAGCCGGGAGATGATGCCGCGCAGGTCCCCCACGCCGTCGCCGTCGGAGTCGGCGAAGCTGCGCGGATATATCTGGTAGACGACCGCGGACTTCCACCAGGGCCCGGGGGAGGGGGAGTCGGTGCTCATGTGCCTGAACCTCACTTGCCTTTTCACGTCGGTCGCGGTCAGAGTCCGCGTGCCTCCACGAGCACGAGACGTTCCGGGAAGAGCGTCGGTGCCCGCACCCCGGCGACGGCCAGCGTCCGCCCGGTCAGCTCCACCCCGTCGGCCTGCCCCCACCAGAGCGGGTCGGGCCGGCGCGGTCCCTCGGCGCGGTCGCCGGGCCGGTACGGCCGTACCCGGTAGCGCGCGTCCGCGTCGAGACCCGGCAGTCTGACCTGGCCGGCCGGAGACATCACACTGGTCGCCGTCTGGACCAGGGCATACAGCGCGCGCGAGCGGTCGGGCGACACCACTCCGTGCACCCAGAGCGCCGGATCGGGATGGTCGCCGTGGACGACCGTGCCGGTGTGCAGCAGCGGCCGGAGCTCCTTGTACGCGGCGACCCACTCGGCGAGCCGGGCGCGCTCGGCGGGGTCGGCGGCGGTGAGATCCCACTCGACCCCGAAGTGACCGAAGAGGGCGGTCCCGGCCCGGAAGTCGAGCGTATGGGCCCGGCCGGTGGTGTGCGCGACGGGCGAGCCGACATGGGCGCCGAGGAGTTCGGGCGGCAGCAACAGCCCCGTCCAGCGCTGGATCTGCTGCCGTTCGAGTGCGTCGATGCAGTCGCTGGTCCAGACGCGGTCGGTGCGCTCCAGGATGCCGAGGTCGATCCTGCCGCCACCGGAGGAACAGGACTCGATCTCCAACTCCGGGTGCCGGGCCCGCAGTTCGTCCAGGAGCCGGTACGTGGCGTAGGTCTGTGCGTGAACCCCGGCGGCGCCCGTCGGACTGTGTCCGGCTTCCACGAGATCCCGGTTGTGATCCCATTTGAGGTAGTCGATGTCGTACTCGGTGACCAGCGCGTCAAGGCGTTCCAGCAGATAGTCGTATGCCCCGGCGTGGCCGAGGTCGAGCACCTGCTGCTGCCGTGACTCCGGCGGGAGCCGCCCGCCCGTCGCGAGGATCCACTCGGGGTGCGCGCGGGCGAGGTCGGAGTCGGGATTGACCATCTCGGGCTCGACCCACAGCCCGAACTCCAGCCCCAGGGACCGGACATGGTCCACCAGTGGACGCAGCCCTCCGGGCCAGACGCTTTCGTCCACGTACCAGTCGCCGAGCCCGGCGCGGTCGTGCCGACGGCCCTTGAACCATCCGTCGTCCAGGACGAACCGTTCGGCGCCCACCTCGGCGGCGGCGTCCGCCAGTGCCGTGAGCCTGCCGAGGTCCTGCTGGAAGTAGACGGCCTCCCAGGTGTTGAGCGTGACCGGCCGGGGCCGCCTCGGGTGGTACGTCCGGGCGCGCAGCTGCTGGTGGAAGCGCCCGGCCACCTCGTCCAGCCCATGGCCGTACGACCCGATGATCCAGGGACTCGTGTACGACTCGCCCCCCGCCAGCAGGACTTCGCCCGGGAGCAGGGTCTCGCCGCCGCCGAGCAGGGACACCCCGGCGGGGGTGCGTTCGGCCAGGGTGCGGTGGTTGCCGCTCCACGCCACATGCAGACCCCAGACCTGACCCGTACGGAATCCGAAGCCGCGCTCGCCCGCGAGATGCAGCAGCGTCGCGTCCGTGCCCGTGCGGCCCCGCCGGTTCTCGCGGAGATGCGTGCCGAGCGTGAACTCGTGCCGTTGCGGGCTGCGTTCGCGCACATGCCGGCCGGTGAGGTCGAGGAGTTCGGTGGCGTGGGCGGGCACGGGGAGGGTGAGCAGCAGACCGTCGAGGACGTACGGGCGCTCGCCGGTGTCGCGATTCGTGACGGTGGCACGCTGCCGTACGAGCCCGGAAGGGGTCAGCTCGATCTCCAGCACGAGACCGAGCCGGGCGTGCTCGTCCACGGCGTCGACGGTGAGGGCGTACGCATCCGGAAGGTCAGGCGTGCGGACGGAACGAATCGAGCGGACCGTGAAGGCGGTGGAGAAGTCGGCCCCGTCGCGGTGCCCGGTGAGGCCCGGCGTACCGAGCCAGCCGGCCGATTGCTCAGGCAGGAGCGAGAGCGGTACGGGCAGATCGAGGGTGTTGGACATCTGCCGGGCGGCGCTCGCCATGGCCAGCTCGGCGAGTCCCGCCGCCGCGATGTCACCGAGATCGTCGCCCCAGTGGAGCACGCGGGGCAGCCGGTCGCCGGTGCAGTCCAGGACCAGGCTCGTACCCGGCGCGCGGAGGTGGAGATGGCCACGGGCGGGACCGGTCTGCATACGACTCCTCGGGTTGTCCGTCGTCCATCGGCCACCGGGCGGCCCGTGCCTGAACTCGTAAGCCTCTTTAGTTTCGGGGTGGAAGTTTTCGTCCGTCAAGAGCCGGGTGCTGTGGGTTCCATGTGGCGGAAACAGATCCCTGGAGGAATGTTTACTTCTGGTGTGGAAGTAAATGGGAGCGCCTGGCAGGATGGGCGCACCACTCGACCGGCGTCGCAACGCCGCGGAAGGCCCCTCCCTTGTACGTGACTCCAGCGCCGTGGACCCCGCTCTCGGGCGCCACTCACGCCGTCGCCCTGGAAGTGCTGCTGCGCGGCCCGCTGTCCCGCAGCGAACTCGCCCGCCGGCTCGACCTGTCCGCGGGCAGCCTCACCCGGCTGGCGAAACCGCTCCTGGACAGCGGACTGCTCGTCGAGTCGGGTACCAGCCACGAACCGCGTGCCGGGCGCCCCACCCGGCCGCTCGACATCGTCGCCGACGCGCACCACTTCATCGGCGCCAAGATCACCCACGAGTCCGTGCACGCCGTACTGACCACGCTCCGCGCCGAGGTCGTCGCCTCCGCGCGGGCGGACCTGCCGGGCCGCGACCCGGCCTCGGTCGTCACCGTCCTGCACTCGCTCGCGGCCGAACTCGCCGCCCAACTCCCCCCGGGGACAACGCACATCACCGCCGCTGGTGTCAGCCTGGGCGGCTGTGTGGCCGACCATGCGACGGTCACCCAAGCGCCCTTCCTGGGGTGGGAGGACGATGTACCGCTCGGCGCCCTGCTCTCCGACGCCCTCGGGGTGCCCATCGCCGTCGACAACGACCTGCTCGCGCTCACCCGCGCCGAACACTGGTTCGGCGCCGCACGCGGTCACGACCGATTCGCCGTCCTCACCGTCGGAGCGGGCATCGGTTACGGCCTCGTCGTCCACGACCGCGTCGTGGACAGCCCCGACGCCGGGGTCGGCCTCCTCGGACACTTCCCGCTGGACCCCCTGGGACCGCTCTGTCCGCGCGGGCACCGCGGCTGTGCGACCGCCATGCTCTCGATGGCCTCCCTCCGCGCCGCCGCCTCCGTCGGCCTGCGGCGCGACGTCCCGTACGACGAGTGCCTCGAACTGGCGGCGGCCGGCGACCCGGTGGCCGGGCCACTGGTCATGGCCTCGGGACGGGCCCTCGGGCGCCTGATCGCCGCCGTCGCGAACCTCACCCTCACCACGGAGATCGTCCTGACGGGTGAGGGGGCACGGCTGGCGGAGGTGGCGGCCGATGCGCTGCGCGACGGCCTCGCGTACGACCGGGATCCGCGGGCGGCGGCCGTCTCGCTCGACGTACGGCCCCTGGACTTCGGCCTCTGGGCACGCGGCGCGGCGGTGACCGCCATCCAGGCGTACGTACTGGGGCGTGCGCCACGGAGTTGAGTCTCCCGCCGGGGGAGACACGAGAGTTGCCCCGGAGAGCCTGGCCCCCGCGCTGGACTGGTTCGCGCGTGCCCTGAGCGTTCGCACGCCGGTGTAGACAGACCCGTCACCACTGGTACGGGAGGTACTTGCCGTCGAGCGTGATCACCACGCGGTCACCGGCGGGGTCCGGCACGCGCCGGACGTCCAGCCGGAAGTTGATGGCGCTCATGATGCCGTCGCCGCACTGTTCGTGGATCAGTTCCTTGATCGTCGGACCGTAGACCTGGACGACCTCGTACAGCCGGTAGATCGTCGGATCGACCGGCACCGCCGCGTCCAACGCCCCGCGCGACGGCTGGAGTTGGAAGGCGAGCGCGGCGTCCTCGCCCAGTTCCAGGAGCGCCGCCGCCCTGTTGGCGTCGTCCTTCTCCATCGGATGCTGGCCAAGGAGCGCGGCCGTGGTCCAGGCGAGCGGTTTGCCGACGGTTTCGGCGAGTTGGGCCCAGGTGATCCCCGTCCTCACCTTGGCCTCGCGGACGGCTTCGGCGGCTTCATGCTTGCTCAGCATGTGCGTCTCCCTTCCGGACTGCGGCCCTGGTGGCGCGCGGCCAAAGCATAGGAGAGACGGGACCGGAGGGGTACGGTCCTTCGGGGCGCGACGGTGCGGGCACTCGCGGTCAGCCGCGAGGAGCAATGGGCGGCAGGGAGTCGAGGAATGCACCGAGCGCCGCGTCGAACTCCGCCCGCCGCTCCAGGTTGGGCAGATGCCCGGCTCCCTCGATGACCGCGAGCCTCGCGCCGGGTATCCCCTCGCTCAGCACGCGCGCGTCGGCGACCGGCGTGTACTCGTCCTCGCCGCCGACCACGACGAGCGCCGGCACCGTGACACGCCCCAACATGGCGACGTAGTCCGGCCGTTCGGCCCGCCCGCGCAGAGCCGCCGCGGCTCCCTCGGGCGGCGCGCCCCGCATCATGTCCCGTACGTGCCCGGCCACTTCGGGCAGCGCGTCGACGTTGCGGGGCGCCACCATCTTGGTCAGCACCTCGTCCGCGTACGGCCCCATCCCCTCCCGCAGAAGCCGGTCGGCCATCGCGTTGCGCGCCACCTTGCCCGCCGCCGTCTCGGCGGCGGCGAAGGTGTCGGCCAGCACCAGGGCCCGGACCCGCTCCGGGAAGAGCCGGTAGAACTCCAGGACGATCTGGCCGCCCATGGAAAGGCCGCCCAGCACGGGACGGTCCACGCCCAGCCGGTCGAGGAGTGCGGCGATGTCCCACGCGAAGGTGGTGAGTGTCGTCGTGCCGGGCATGACGGTGCTTCCGCCGTAGCCGCGCAGATCGGCGGCGATCACCCGCCGCCGGGGGCCGGCGAAAGTCTCGATCTGGGGCCGCCACATGGAGCGGTCGAACGGATGCCCGTGTACGAGGACCAGGACATCGGCGCCACCCTCATCCCCGTCCCCACCCGCGTCGTCGTACGCGAGGGTGATGTCGTGAAGCGTCGTGGTGCTCATGTCCGTGTCCTTCGCTCGGCGCCGGCCCGTGAGGCGTCCGGCTTGCGTCTCGATGCTAAGTGGTGCAATATCTCGATGCAATGATGAGATTGATCTCGGTGCAATCTTCGGACAGTAATCCGTCATCCGTCATCCGTCATCCGCACTCCGGGGAGGGGCCGTCATGGAGGACTACCGCCTGATCGCCGACCAACTGGCCGCCGACATCCGGGCCGGGCGTCTGCGCCCGGGGGAGCGGCTGCCCCCGCAGCGGCCGTTCGCCCGGAGCCGTAAGATCGCCAACTCCACGGCGGCCAGGGTCTACGGCGAGCTGATCCGGCGCGGACTGGCCGTCGGGGAAGTGGGCCGCGGGACCTTCGTGCGCGCCGCGCCGCCCGGTCCGCAGCCGACGCTCACGGAGCCCAGCGAGGCCAGGGTCGACCTGGAGGTCAACTTCCCCGTACTGCCCGAGCAGGCCGAACTCCTCGCCGCCGGTATGGCACGCATACAGCGCCCCGACGTACTCGCGGCAAGCCTTCGCCCACTCGGCGGCTCCGGATCCGCCGCCGCCCGCGAGGCCGCCGCGCCGCTCCTGGCACGCGCCGGCTGGACACCCGACCCGGAGCGGATCCTCTTCGCGGGCAACGGCCGCCAGGCGATCGCGGCTGCCCTCGCTGCCTGCGTCCCGGCCGGGGAACGGCTGGGCGTGGAGGAGTTCACCTATCCCGTCGTCAAGGGCATCGCCGCCCGCCTCGGGATCACCCTCGTCCCGCTCGCCATGGACGAGGGCGGACTCCTGCCGGAGGCATTGGCCGCCGCGCCGCCGCTACGGGCCGTCTATCTTCAGCCCACGCTGCACAACCCGCTCGGCATGACGGCGACGCCCGACCGCAGGGCTCAACTCGTCGAAACGATGCGGGCGTTGGATGTGTACGTCATCGAGGACGCGATCTACGGATTCCTCCGCGACGACGTCTCCCCGCTCGCCGCCCTCGCCCCCGAACGCACCATCGTGCTCGACAGCATGTCCAAGCGGCTCGCGCCCGGTCTGACGCTCGGTTACGCCGTGGCACCCCCCGGCTTCGAGCAGCGCCTGGCCTCGGCCCTGCGGTCGGGAGCCTGGTCGGCGGGCCGGTTCGCCCTCGACGCCGCGACGCAGTGGACGACCGACGGCACGGCCGCCGCGATCGGCCGCGCCAAGCGTGCCGATGCCGTGGAGCGCCAGCGGATCAGGGCCGAGAGCCTGGCGGGCTTCACCGTCCACGCCGACTCCCGTGCCTACCACTGCTGGTGGGAGCTGCCCGACCACTGGCGCGCCGAGACGTTCGTGGCCGCCGCGGGCCGTCACGGCATCGCCATCGCGCCCGGCGCCGCGTTCACCGTCGGCACCGGACGCGCCCCGAACGCCGTGCGGCTGGCCCTGGGCACCCCCTCCCACCGCACGCTCACCGACGCCCTGGACCTCCTCGCCACGCTCGCGCGCGGCACACCGGAGGACGCCGCGCCCGAATGACCGCGCGCCGCGACGCGACGACCGGCGAGAAGCGGGGAAAGGAGAGAACTGTCAGGCCGTCAGGCGGGCCGGCAGCCAGCCCAGTTGGGCCTCCTCCTGATACTGCTCGCCGCCCTCGTGGTCGTTGAACTCGTACACCTCTATGGTCCGGTCCTCGTGCGGATAGGCGTTGAACGCCGCGAACACCGTCGACGGCGGGCAGGTCTGATCCTCCAGGGCCGCCGAGAACATCGCGGGCGCCCGGCCGCGCGCCGCGAAGTGGACCCCGTCGAAGTAGCTGAGCGTCCGCCGGACCAACTCGCCCCGGCGGCGGTAGGTGTTGAGGTACTTGCCCACCTCCCGGTACGGGTGCCTGTCGGTGAGTGTCGTCGCACGGGGGAAGTCGCAGAGGAACGGCACATCGGGCGCGATCGCCACCAGGTCCGGCACCAGGCCGGACACCGCCAGCGTGATCCCGCCGCCCTGGCTGCGGCCGATCGCGGCCGTGCGGGAGGCGTCGGCGAGCGGATGGGAGCGCGCGGCCTCCACCGCGCGGACCGCGTCGGTGAAGACCCGGCGGTAGTAGTACTCGTGCGGGTCCTCGATGCCCCGGGTCATAAAGCCGGGGAACGCGGACGCGCTGCCCACCGGGTCCGGGGTGTCGCTGCCGCCCCAGCCGGCGCCCTGGCCCCGGGTGTCCATCACGAAGTACGCGAAGCCTGCCGATGGCCAGAGCAGCCGCGCGTGCGGCAGCCCGCGCCCGCCGCCGTAGCCGACGAACTCGACCACCAGGGGCAGTGGTTCACGGGTCCCCGCAGGCAGGACGAACCAGCCCTTGACCGGGTGGCCGCCGAAGCCGGCGAAGGTCGCGTCGTACACATCGACGGTCGACAGACCCGTCTCGACGGGCTTGAAGACCGGGTCCAGATCGTGGGTGCGGGCCTCGGCGAGAGTCGTCGCCCAGAAGTCGTCGAAGTCGGCCGGTTCCACGGAGCGGCTCCGGTAGCTCCGTAGCTCGTCGAGGGGCAGATCGAACAGGGCCATGTGCGGTATCACCTCGGGTTTCGCGGGCGGACGAGCACACCGTACGTCCCGCGTGCCCGTCGCAGAAGTGCCCCGGGAGAGACGAGGCGGGACCGCCCAGGACTCGCAGGGGTGTGCGAAAGAAGTTTTGGCGATCTCTTGACCGGTGCCGCCCCGGGGGTCCACAGTACTCGTCAATGCGCATTACTAATACGCATTAACGATCCGGAGGAACACGGTGGAGGAACCCAGGAAGCGGGCCCGGCCGGGCCGGACCCCCGCACCCACGGGCCGTACGGCGCGCCCCCGCCAGGCCGAGGTCGCCAGGCTCGCCGGGGTCTCACAGGCCACGGTCTCGCTGGTGCTCGGGGCCCGGAAGCAGGGCGCGACGATCTCCGAGGAGACCCGGCGCAAGGTGCTCGACGCCGTACGGATCCTCGGCTACGTCCCCGACCCGGCGGCCAGCCGGCTCGCCGCCGCCAGGAACAATCTGCTCGGGGTCTTCAGCTTCACGTCCACCTTCCCGACCGACGTGCAGCACTCGTACTACCCGTTCCTTGTCGGCGTCGAGCAGGAGGCCGCCGCACGCGGCTACGACCTGGTGCTCTTCACCGGCTCCAGCACCGGCGGCGCGGGGGCCGCCGGACCGCAGGCGCTCAACCGGGTACGGCTCGCCGACGGCTGTCTCTTCCTCGGCCGCCACGCGCCGGCCGACGAGCTGCTGCGCCTGGTCGACGACGGCTTCCCCGTCGTCCACCTCGGCCGCAGGGACGAGCTGGAGGGTCTGGCGTGGGTCGGCGCCGACTACGTCAGCGCCAGCAAGGAGGTCGTCACGCATCTCGCCGGGCTCGGCCACCGGCGGATCGTGCTGGTACGGGAGGACGACGAGGCCGCCGCGTCCACCGACCGTGAGCACGGCTTCCTCAAGGGTCTTGAGGAGGCCGGGCTGCCCGGCGGCCCGGCCGCGGTATTCCGCTCGGCCGACCCGGAGCACGACCTCACCGCCGAACGGCTGCGCGGCTGGCTCGACGACGGCGTCACCGCGTTCGTCGCCGAGGAGACCGACACCGGGGACGCCTGGCGCGCGCTGCACGGCGCCGCGCACTTCGTGGGCATCGACTGCCCGCGCGACGCGTCGCTCGCGCTGCTCGGCAGCCCGCCGCCGGACCTGTCCGACGGGCCGACGCCCACCGGATTCGACATCCCCCGGCCGCAGTTGGGCGCCGCCGCCGTGCGGATGCTCGCCGCGCTGGTGGCCGGGGAGCAGGCCACGGAACCGCTGGTGGCCTGTGCCTTCCGGCCCGGTACGACGGCGGGTCCGCCACCCGCCCATCTCTGAACCCGACCGACGCCCGGCGCGCCGAACCCCCCGCACACCAAGCACCAAGCACCACAAGGCACTTCAAGGAGATCCGTGATATCCGCACCCGACATCCTCATCGTGGGCTCCGGGCTCGGCGGCGTGGCCGCCGCCCTCGCCGCCTGCCGTGCCGGACGCACCGTCGTCCTCACCGAGGAGACGGACTGGATCGGCGGCCAGCTCACCTCCCAGGCCGTCCCGCCGGACGAGCACCCGTGGGTCGAGCAGTTCGGCACCACCGCCTCGTACCGCAGACTGCGCGAGTCCATCAGGGATTACTACCGCCAGTGGTACCCGCTGCGCTCCGAGGCGCTGGCGCTCACCGATCTCAACCCCGGCGCCGGCCGGGTCAGCAAGCTCTGCCACGAGCCGCGCGTCGCCCTCGCCGTCCTTGAGGCCATGCTCGCGCCGCACCGCTCGTCGGGCCGGCTCACCCTGCTGACCGAACACCGCCCCGTCGCCGCCGACGCGGGCGACGACGACACCGTACGGTCGGTCACGCTCACCGACCTGCGGGACGGCAGCCGCCGTACGATCAGTGCCCGTTACGTCATCGACGCGACCGAGACCGGCGAACTCCTAGAACTGGCCGGTGTGGAGCACGCGATCGGCGCCGAGGCGCGGAGCGAGTTCGAGGAGCCGCACGCCCCCGAGGAGGCCCAGCCCCTCAACCAGCAGGGCATCACCGTGTGTTTCGCGCTCTCCCACCACGAGGGCGAGGACCACACCATCGAGCGCCCGGCCGACTACGACTTCTGGCGCACGTACCAGCCGGACTTCTGGCCCGGACCGCTGCTCGGCTTCCTCGCGCCCGACCCCCGCACGCTGGAGGCCGTACCGCGCACCTTCGTGCCCAACCCGGACCTCGACCCGCTCGACGTCACCGCCGACCAGTCGGCCGACGCCGGCGACAAGGAACTGTTCGGCTTCCGCCGGATCCTCGCCCGCAAGCTGCACCGGCCCGGCGCGTTCGACTCCGACATCACGCTCGTCAACTGGCCCCTGAACGACTACTGGCTGAAGCCCCTGATCGGCGCCGGCGAGGAGACGTCGGCCGCCGCGCTCGCCGAGGCGCGCCAGCTGTCGCTGTCGGTCCTGTACTGGCTCCAGACCGAGGCGCCGCGCGCCGACGGCGGCACGGGATTCCCCGGCCTGCGCCCGCGTCCCGACATCACCGGCACGCCCGACGGGCTCGCCAAGGCGCCGTACGTACGCGAGTCGCGCCGTATCAAGGCCGTCACCACCGTCACCGAGCACGACGTCGCGATCGACATCGTCGGCCCCCACGGCGGCACCCGCTACCGGGACTCCGTCGGCGTCGGCAACTACCGCATCGACCTGCACCCCTCGACCGGCGGCGACAACTACATCGACATCGGCTCCGTGCCGTTCGAGATCCCCCTCGGCGCGCTCGTACCGCGCCGGGTCCGCAATCTGCTGCCCGCCGGAAAGAACATCGGCACCACCCACATCACCAACGGCTGCTACCGGCTCCACCCGGTGGAATGGAACATCGGCGAGGTCGCGGGCGCGCTGGCCGCACACTGCGTCGCCGAGGGCGTCGAACCGCACCAGGTCCAGGTCGAGGACAAGCGGTTCGACCGATTCGCCCGGCTGCTCGACCGCGAGGGAGTTCAGCGCCACTGGCCCGACGTACGCGGCTACTGACGACACCCGGCGACACGGGGACGGAACAGCCGGGCAGGAGCAGCTCCACCTGCCCCGCCCGGCCCAGGGCCTGTCCTGTGGATCAGGCCCCACCGCCCGCGCCATGCCAACTGTGCACAAGGAGGTGCCCAAGCCATGAACACCCACCGCATCCGCGTCGGCATCGACGTGGGCGGAACCTTCACCGACGCCGTGGCCGTAGACGCCACGACCCTGGAACTCCTGGGGCAGGTGAAGGTACCCACCAGCCACCATCACCAGGACGGCGTCGCCCACGGCATCGTGGAAGCTCTCGACCGTCTGCTGGAACAGACCGGACACGCCCCGAAGGACGTGGCCTTCCTGGCCCACGGCACCACACAGGCTACCAATGCCCTGCTGGAGGGCGACGTCGCCACGGTCGGTCTGATCGGTCTCGGCACCGGTCCGAGCGCCGGGTTCACCCGCAGGCTCGCCGCCTTCCGGAAGCTCGAACTCACCCCGGGCAAGCGGCTTCCGCTCGCCTACGCCCATGTCGCCGATCCGGACGACGGGCCCGCCGTGCGCGCCGCCGTCGAGGCGGTCGTCCAGGAGGGCGCCCAAGTCGTCGTCGCCAGCCAGCCGTTCAGCGTCGACCGCCCCGAGGGCGAGGACACGGTCGTCGCCGCGGCCAGGGAGCGCGGACTGCCGACGACCGCCGCGCACGAGATCACCTCGCTGTACGGGCTCCACAAGCGGACCAGGACCGCCGTCGTGAACGCCGCGATCCTGCCGCGCATGCTCGCCACCGCCGATTTGGTCGACGCGTCCATCACCAAGGCGGGCGTGAGCGCGCCGCTGATGGTGATGCGCTGCGACGGGGGAGTGATGTCACTGGACGAGATGCGGCGCAGGCCGCTGCTCACCGTGCTGTCAGGACCGGCGGCGGGCGTCGCGGGCGCGCTCATGCAGGAGCGCGTCAGCGAGGGCCTGTTCCTGGAGACCGGCGGCACGTCCACCGACATCAGCGTCGTACGGCGGGGCAAGGTCGCCGTCCGGCACGCCACCATCCTCGGCAAGGCGTCGTACCTCTCGGCGCTCGACGTCAGGACCGTCGGCGTCGGCGGCGGCTCCATGGCCCGTATCGGCGGTGGCAAGGTCACCGGCGCCGGGCCGCGCAGCGCGCACATCGCGGGGCTGCCGTACGCCTGCTTCGCGACCCTCGACGACCTGCGGGACGCGAAGGTCACCACGATCCGGCCGATGGAGGACGACCCGGCCGACTACGCGGTCCTCGACGCCGCCGGCGGACGCTTCGCGATCACCATGACCTGCGCGGCCAACGCGCTGGGCCGGGTCCCCGAAGGCGACTTCGCGCACTGCGACCCGGCCGTGGCGAACGCCGCGATGGCCCCCCTGGCCGCCGCGCTCGGCACGGACGTCGCCACGGCGGCGGCCCGGGTCCTGGACGCGGGCACCGACCAGGTGAAGTCCGTGGTCGACGCGATGATCCGGGACTACCGCCTGGACAAGGACACCGCCGTGCTCGTCGGCGGTGGCGGCGGCGCGGCCTCCGTCACCCCGCATCTCGCGGCCGTCACCGGCCAGGAGGGCAGGATCGCCCGCCACAACGAGGTCATCAGCCCCATCGGCGTCGCCCTCGCCCTCATCCGTGAGCAGGTCGAACGGATCATCCCCGGCGCCGGCCAGGAACAGATCCTCGCCGTACGGGCCGAGGCCGAGGCCGCGGTCGTCGCCCAGGGCGCGGCGGCGGACGGCGTCGAGGTGGAGGTCACCGTCGACCCGCAGACCAGCACCGTGCGGGCCGTCGCGACCGGCGCCACCGAGCTGCGTACGCAGGACCGCGCCCACCGGGCGGACGACACCGACCGGCTGCGCGCAGCCGCCGACAGCCTCAAGACCGACCCGGCGTCGGTGCGTGTGCTCGCGGGCACCCCCGCGCACACCGTGTACGGCACCGACGTGCACCGCCGCTTCCGCGCGGACCGCCACCCGGTACGCGTCGTGGACGCCGACGGGGTCGTACGGCTCCACGCACCGGACGCCCGCGTCGAGACCACCACCGTCGGCCGGGCGCCCGAAGTACTCGCCGGGCTGGTGCGGGAGACCACCTCGTACGGCGACGGCGGTGTCCGCGCCCCCGCCCTGCGGCTGCTCATCGGCTCCCGGATAGCCGACCTCTCCGGTGTGCTCGACCCGCAGCCGCTGCTCGCACTCGCCCGCAGCGAACTGCGGGCACGCGCCGCCGACGAGCCGGTCATCGCCGTCCTGGAGGTGCGCTCATGACGGCCGCGCTGCTCGACCGCGCCACGCTCGCGGAGATCGGAGCACTCGAAGCGACGGACGACATCGAGTTCGGCGTCCGGCTGCTCGCGAACACCCCCACACATGAGAGCCGCGACCACGACCGCTTGCGCCAATGGGCGCGTACCGCCGACGAGTTCGGCGCCGCGCTCGCCCATGTCGCCCCCACGGCACGGGTCGTGGAGAGCGGCGACGGTCTGGCGAAGGGCCTCCTCGCCCGCTACACCTCCCGGCCGGTGCCGACGGTCGAGCTGTTCACCGACACCCTGGCCCTCGCCGAGGAGTTGATCGACCGGCTCGGCTGGCGCCACTGGTATCCGGCCGGATCGGTACGGGAAGCGGCGATCGCCCACGAGGCCGTGCACGAACAGCTCCACCACGGGCCGGCGAAGAGCGCCCTGAAGCGGTCACTCGACCACGTCGTGCTGCGCGCGGGACGTCACCGCCTGTACGGCCATGTCGCGGGCGCCGACGAGATCGCCGCCCACGCCTACGCCCGCACCGTCTGCGGTCTCGGCCGCAGCCCGCTCCTGCTGACGGCCGCCCTGGCCACCGTGGCCGACCCGCAGCAAGGCTCCCCGCACGGAAGAGAGAAGTAACGCCATGGGCGTCGTCATCCTTCTTGTCATGGCGGTCGGTGTCGCCGCGATGCTCACGCGCAGGCTTCCCACCGCCTTCGCCCTCACCCTCCTGGCCATTGTCATCGCCTTCCTCGCGGGCGCCCCGCTGACCGGCGAGAACAGCGTCCTGGACACAGTGATCCAGGAGGGCGCACCGGCTCTCGCGGCCACGATGATCGCGATCCTGCTGGGCTCCTGGCTCGGCAAGCTCCTCGACGAGACCGGTATCGCCGGCACCCTCGTCCGTAAGATCGTCGAGTTCGGCGGCGACCGGCCGGTCGTGGTCGCCCTCGGTGTCCTCGCCGTCTCCACCCTCGTCGGTACGGTCACGGGCTCGGCGCCCGCCGCGATGCTCGCCGGCATCATCGGCATCCCCGCCATGATCGCCGTCGGCATTCCCAAGGTCACCGCGGCCGGCACGATCCTGATGGGCATCGCCGCCGGTATGCCCTTCGAGCTGCCCATCTGGCAGTTCTTCTCCACCGCGCTCGAACTGCCCGTGGACACCGTGCGCGGCTTCATGCTGAAGCTGTTCCCGTTCGCGCTGGCCGCCGCGATCCTCTTCGTCCTCATCGAGACGCGGCGACGCGGCGTCGAACACGCCTGGTCGCTCAAGTCCGCGTCCGCGAAGCCCGCTTCGCGCCGTAAGCAGCTCGGTGACGCCCCGTGGTACGCGCTGCTCACCCCGCTCGTACCGCTGGTCCTCGCCCTCGGCCTCGACGTGGCGATCCTGCCGTCGATGCTGGCCGGTGTCCTCTACGCGCTGGTCACCACCACCCGGCCGGGCGAGATGAACAAGCGGCTGCTGCGCACCCTGTACGGCGGCTTCGAGATCGCGGCGGCGCCGATCGTGCTGTTCATCGCGATCGGCATCCTGCTCGCCGCGGTGAAGCTGCCCGGCGCCGTCGAGGCGCTGGAGCCCCTGATCAAGGCGGTCAGCCCGCAGAACCCGGTGCTGTTCGTCGTGGTCTTCACCCTGCTCGTACCGCTCTGCCTCTACCGCGGGCCCCTGAACGTCTACGGCCTCGGCGCGGGCATCGCCGGTGTCCTCATCGCCGCCGGCATCTACCCGGCCGTCGCGGTGCTCGGCATCGCCACCTCGTACAACCAGGTCTTCGGTGTGTCGGACCCGACAAGCACCCAGACCGTGTGGAGCGCTCAGTACGCGGGGGTCACACCGCAGCAGGTGATGCTGCGGACCCTCCCGTACGTCTGGGCTGTCGCCCTCGGCGGATTCTGCGTCACCGCCGCCACCTATCTGTGATCTCTCAACTCCCCTGGAGGAGCACGACATGACACAGCACGACAGCAACGAGCACGTGAGCGAGTCGTACCAGCCGGAGAACCCCGGCCGGCGGATCTTCCTGCGCGCGGCGGCGGCGACCGCGGCCGTGGCATCCGGCGTGGTCGCCACCGGAGCGGCGGCGGGCAGCGCCGCCGCGGCATCCACCGCCTCCACCGCCCCCGCCCTGGCGGCGGCGCCCGGCGGATTTCCGGACTACAAGTATCTGAAGACGCTTCTGAAGCCGTCCCAGCTCAAGTACAACCCCACCGGGGAGATCATCTTCCCGTGCATCCGCGGCGTCTACGACAAGCTGGCGAACCCGCTGGGCCGTTACTACCTCTACTACGGCCCGCACGACGCGCCCGGCGGTATCTGCCTGGCCTACGGCGACTCGCTGGAGGGGCCGTTCACCGAGTACACCGCGAACCCGATCGTCTCCAACAACTGGCAGCCGCACTACAAGGTCAGCCATGTCGCGTCCCCGCACGTCCTGTGGCGGGAGGACCTCAAGGAGCTGTGGCTCTACTTCCACGGTGAGAACGGCACCACCCGCCTCGCCCGTTCCAAGAACGGCATCACCTTCACGTACGACAAGGTGGTGCTCACCAAGGACATGATGCCCGCGGGCACCAACGAGACCTCGTACGCCCGCGTATTCCAGCACGAACTGCCCTCGCGCGGCGCGCACTACGTGATGCTCTTCATGCTCAACAACCAGTCCAACCGCCGGGACATCGGCTGGGGTTGGTCGGCGGACGGCCGCAACTGGACGTTCGCCCAGACGCCGCTCATCCGCCACTCCGACGTCGGGGTGAACAACATCTCAGGCCCGCACTTGCTGAGCAGGAACGGCAGCTCGTACGTCGTGTACCACACCGACAAGGAGCACGGCGGCAATCTGCTGATCACCGAGGTCGGCAACGACTTCAGCCGCCGCAACCATCTCGGTCTCTTCTACGACTCGGCCAACACCGCCCCGGACAACGGACGCAGTGCCGCCCCGAGCTTCGGGACCGACCGGGGTGTGCCCTACATGGTCTACGAGGCGGGTGAGCGGCTCCAGGGTTCCATCGCGGTGGCACGCGGCTGACCCACCGCCGCCGGACGGGCCGCTCCACGGGCCCGTCCGGCGTGGGGCACCGGGCCGTCGTACCGTCTGGGGAGGACCGGCCGAGGTGACCGGACCCGCACCGAATCAGGAGCACCCTTGACCAGTTACCGACAGCCCGGCGTCGTCCTCACGGACCACCGTTTCTCCGTCCCGCTCGACCACGCGAACCCGTCGGGGGAGCGGATCGAGCTGTACGGGCGCGAGGCCGTCGCCGCGTCCGAAGTCGACGCCGACCTGCCCTGGCTGGTCTATCTGGAAGGCGGCCCCGGATTCGGCGCCCGCCGTTTCATCGGCAAGCAGGCCTGGCTCGGCCGGGCACTCGAAGAGTTCCGGGTGCTCCACCTCGACCAGCGCGGCACCGGGTTCTCCACCCCCCTCAACCGGCAGACCCTCCCGGCGCTCGGCGGCCCGCAGCAACAGGCCGACCATCTCGCCCTCTTCAGGTCCGACAACATCGTGCGCGACTGCGAGGCGATCCGCCCGCAGCTGACCGGCGGCGCCCCCTGGACCGTACTCGGCCAGAGCTTCGGCGGCTTCTGCGCCGTCCGCTACCTGTCCACCGCGCCCGAGGGCCTGCGCACCGTACTGATCACCGGCGGTCTGCCCTCGCTCGACGCGGGACCCGACGACGTCTACCGCGCCGCCTACCCGCGCATCGAGCGCAAGGTCGCCGCGCACTACGCCCGTTATCCGCAGGACGTCGAGCGGGCCCGCCGGATCGTCGCCCATATCGCCGAGCACCGTCCCGTCCTGCCGAACGGCTACACGCTGACACCCGAGGCGTTCCAGTCGCTCGGCATCCTCCTCGGCACCGGCGACGGCACCCATCTGCTGCACCAGCTGCTGGACAACGCGTTCGTGAGGACAGCGGCCGGACACGAACTGTCCGACGCCTTCCAGGAGAAGGTGGCCGCCGAACTCTCCTTCGCCGGGCACCCCCTGTACGCGCTGGTCCACGAGGCGATCTACGCCCAGGACGACCGCCCCACCGCATGGTCGGCCGAGCGGGTCCGCGCGGAGTTCCCCCGCTTCGACGCGGAGCGGGCACTCGCCGGGGACACCCCGCTGCTCTTCACCGGCGAGACGATCCACCCCTGGCACTTCACCAGCGACCCCGCGCTGCGCCCGCTGCGCGAGACCGCCGAACTGCTGGCCGCGCGCACGGACTGGCCCGCGCTGTACGACACCGGCCGGCTGGCAGCCAACGAGGTTCCGGTCGCCGCCGCCGTCTACCACGACGACATGTACGTCGACACCGGCCACGCGCTGGAGACGGCGCGCGCCGTCCGGGGGCTGCGCACCTGGGTCACCGACGAGTACGAGCACGACGGCGTCCGGGTCTCGGGCCCACGGGTGCTCGACCGGCTGCTCGGCCTGACGCGCGGAGAGAACTGACGCGCGCTTCGGCGGTCGGCCGGCGGTGGCGTTCGAGGTCTTCGGCCGCTGACACGGCCTCGCCGGGGCCGCGCGAGTGCCTTCTTCCCGTGACTTCCTGTGATGTGGTGGCTGAACGGAGAGACGGGCTCGGCAGACAAGGACCGGTGTCATGGACGAGGGGCTGTCACGGATCCAGCGGATCCAGCGGTACCACTGGCTGCCCCCGCTGCTCCTGATCGCGGCCGTCGTCCTCGAACTGATCACTCCCAGGGTCGTCAGCGGCGCCGCGCTCATCGGCGTGGCGGCCACGGCGGCGGCCATCACCAGCACCTTTCGCTACACGCTGCTCGTCGTGGCCGTCGCCATCGTGGTCACCGGGATCTCCGCACTCCAGGCCAGCCATGGCTTCGTCGCGGAGTTCTTGCAGGTCATGGAAGTGCTGATCGCCTCCGCCTTCGCGCTGGCGCTGCGCCGCATGCTCGACAAGCAGAGCGCGCAGTTCTCGGTGGTCAGATCCACCGCGGAGACACTTCAACGGGCACTGCTGCCACCACTTCCCAAGATCGTCGGCCCGATCACCGTCGCGTGCCGATACGAGGCGGCGTACGCCGAGGCCCGGATCGGAGGCGATCTCTACGCCGTCGAGGAGACCCCCTTCGGTCTGCGGCTGCTCATCGCGGACGTGCGCGGCAAGGGACTGAGCGCGGTCTCCGCCGTCTCCGTGATCGTCGGCGCGTTCCGTGAACGCGCCGAGTCCGAGGTCGATCTGGTAGGGCTGGCCGATCGGCTCGACCGTGCCGTCACCCGGTCCGTCGAGGAGCATTCGGAGCCGCTCTCGGTGGAAGCGGCCGAGGCGTTCGCGACCGCGCTTCTGGTCGAGATCAACCGGCGCGGCACCATCCTTCGGCTGGTGAACTGCGGTCATCCCCCTCCGTATCTAATGAGGAACGGCGAGCTGGTCCCTCTCGACACCGGCGAGGCGTCGCCGCCCCTGGGGATGCGGGATCTCGCCCCCGGTGTCGGCGGCGAGATCCACTCGTACGAGTTCCCCCTCGGTGCGACCCTGCTCTGCGTCACGGACGGAGTGACGGAGGCGCGGAACGAGACCGGAACCTTCTACGACCCCTCCAGCGAGCTGAAGGAGCCCCCGGACCGGGATCCGGAGCGGTTGATCGGTGCCCTGTTCACCTCGATCGGCCGGTGGACCAAGGGTGAACGGGACGACGACATGGCGGTCGTCGCCGTCGCGCGGCACGGCGCCGAGGGGACGGAGGCAGCGGGCAGGGGGTGACGGCGCCGGGGGGTGCGGTGCTCGCAGGGCTGTTCCCAGTAGGCAAGCGACCGCTTAGTATGTGGATGAGCGCGTACCGACCCTCATCTGTGGAGGCCCCCGCATGCAGGCATGGCGAGTGCACCGGAACGGCGAGCCGGGCGAGGTGATGCGCCTGGACGAGGTGGATCCACCGGCACCGGGGGACGGGCAGCTCCTGCTGAAGGTCCTGGCCGCCGACATCAACTTCCCGGACGCCCTGCTCTGCCGGGGCCAGTACCAGATCCGTCCGCCGCTGCCCTTCACGCCCGGCGTCGAGGTCTGCGCCGAGACCGGGTACGGGCGGCGCGTCATCGCGACCCCGGCCCTGCCGCACGGCGGACTCGCCGAGTACGTCGTCGCCGACGAGTCGGCCGTACTCCCCGCGCCCGACGCCCTCGACGACGCCGAGGCGGCGGCCCTGCACATCGCCTACCAGACAGGGTGGTTCGGGCTGCACCGCAGAGCGCACCTCCAGGCGGGCGAGACGCTGCTCGTGCACGCCGCCGCCGGAGGCGTCGGCAGCGCGGCCGTCCAGCTCGGCAAGGCCGCGGGCGCCACCGTCATCGGCGTCGTGGGCGGTGCGGAAAAGGCCCGTGTGGCACGAGAGTTGGGCTGCGACCAGGTCATCGACCGGCGCACCGAGGACATTGTCGCGACCGTCAAGGAACTCACCGGCGGGCGCGGCGTGGACGTCGTGTACGACCCGGTCGGCGGCGACGCGTACGCCCAGTCCGCCAAGTGCGCCGCCTTCGAGGGCCGCATCCTTGTCATCGGCTTCGCGAGCGGCACGATCCCGAGCCCCGCGCTCAACCACGCGCTCGTGAAGAACTACTCGATCGTCGGTCTGCACTGGGGCCTCTACAGGGAGAAGGACCCCGCCGCGATCCTCCGCTGTCATCAGGAGCTGACCGAACTCGCCGCCAAGGGCGTCGTCAAGCCGCTCATCAGCGAGCGCCTCCCGATGGCGGAGGCCGCGTCAGCCGTCCAGCGCGTCGCCGACGGTACGACCACCGGCCGCCTCGTCGTACTCCCCGGCATCGGATCGGGGGCGGGCGAGCGATGAACGCGACCGACGCGGCCGAACTGCGCCGCCGTACAAGGGACTTGCTCGCCGCCCACCCGCCGGCCGACACGGAACCGGCCGACTTCCTGAAGGCCCGCTTCGACGCCGGGCTCGCCTGGGTGCACTTCCCGGCCGGTCTCGGCGGACTCGACGCCCCCCGTTCCCTCCAGTCGGTCGTCGACGCCGAACTGGCCGCGGCGGGCGCGCCCGACAACGACCCGCGCCGGATCGGTATCGGCCTGGGGATGGCCGGGCCGACCATCCTCGGGTTCGGCACCGACGAGCAGAAGCGCCGGTTCCTGCGGCCCCTGTGGGTCGGTGACGAAGTCTGGTGCCAGCTCTTCAGCGAGCCGGGCGCCGGGTCGGACCTCGCCGCGCTCGGCACCCGCGCCGTACGCGAGGACAGCGGCGGTGCGAACGGTGAAGGGGGTGACTGGATCGTCAACGGGCAGAAGGTGTGGACCTCCAGCGCCCATCTCGCGCGCTGGGCCATCCTCATAGCGCGGACCGATCCCGCCCTGCCCAAGCACCGGGGCATCACCTACTTCATCTGCGACATGACCGCCCCCGGAGTCGACGTCCGGCCGCTGCGCCAGATAACCGGCGAGGCCGAGTTCAACGAGGTCTTCCTCACCGACGTCCGCATTCCCGACGCCCACCGGCTCGGCGCGGTCGGCGACGGCTGGAAGGTCGCCCGCACCACCCTGATGAACGAACGCGTCTCGATCGGCGGCGCCCGGCTCCCGCGCGAGGGCGGCATGATCGGCCCGGTCTCCCGGACCTGGCGCGAACGCCCCGAACTGCGCACCCATGAGCTGCACCAGCGTCTTCTCGCGCTCTGGGTGGACGCCGAAGTGGCGCGCCTCACCGGCGAACGGCTGCGTCAGCAGCTCGCCGTGGGCCGGCCGGGCCCCGAAGGCTCGGGCCTCAAGCTCTCCTTCGCCAGGCTCAACCAGGAGATCAGCGGGCTCGAAGTCGAACTCCTCGGTGACGAGGGCCTGTTGTACGACGACTGGACGATGCGCCGCCCGGAACTCGTCGACTTCACCGGCCGCGAGGCCGGCTACCGCTATCTGCGCTCGAAGGGCAACTCCATCGAGGGCGGCACGAGTGAGGTACTGCTCAACATCGTCGCCGAACGCGTCCTCGGCCTGCCCGCCGAGCCGCGCGACGACAAGGACGTCGCATGGAAGGACCTCGCCCGATGAGCACCCTGGATGACGCGCCCGACCTGCTGTACTCCGAGACGGAGGACGACCTGCGCGCCGCCGTACGGTCGCTGCTTACCGGTCGCGGTGACGTTCCCGCCGCGCTCGACCGCGCCGAGTCCGGCGCCCCGTACGACACCGCGCTCTGGACGTCGCTCGCCGCCGGGATCGGCGCGGCCGGGCTGCTCGTCCCGGAGTCGCTCGGCGGCCAGGGCGCGAGCCACCGTGAGGCGGCGGTGGTGCTGGAGGAGCTGGGCCGGGCGGTCACGCCCGCGCCGTACCTGACCAGTTCGGTGATCGCGACCCAGGCGCTGCTCGCCTGCGGCACCGGTGACGATGGGGCCGTCGCCAAGCTGCTCGGCGCGCTGGCCGAGGGTCGTACGGTCGCCGTTCTCGCCGTCCCGCTCTCCACCGGACCGGACGCCCCGCTCCCCAACACGGCGCCGGGGGCAGCGATCAGGGCCGTCGCCGACGCCGCGTTCGCCGATGTCCTGCTCGTCATCGGCCACGACGGGCTGTACGCGGTCGAGACGGCGGCACCCGGGGTCACCGTCCGCGCGCAGACCCCGCTCGACCTCACGCGTCCGCTCTCCACCGTCACCGTGGACGCCGCCGCGCTCACCGCGGGGACCCGGCTCGCCGACGCGGGCACGGCGGATGCGGCCGTACGCAGCGGACTGCTGACCGGTGCGGGACTGCTCGCGTCCGAGCAACTCGGCCTCGCCGAATGGTGCTTGGAGGAGACCGTGCGGCACACCCGCGAACGGCACCAGTTCAACCGCCCCGTGGGCTCGTTCCAGGCGCTCAAGCACCGAATGGCCCAGCTTTGGCTGGAGGTCGTCTCGGCCCGCGCCGCCGCCCGCAACGCCGCGGACGCGCTGGCCACCGACAGCCCCGGCGCACCGCTCGCCGTGGCGGTCGCCCAGGCCTACTGCGGCCGGGTCGCCGTCCACGCGGCCGAGGAGTGTGTCCAGCTCCACGGCGGCATCGGCATGACCTGGGAGCACCCCGCGCATCTGTATCTCAAGCGGGCCAAGTCCGCCGAGATCGCGCTGGGTTCGACCGGATCGCACCGCGAGAAGCTCGCGGCGCTGACCGCTCTGCCCGCTCCCGGAGGGCCGACCGCGTAACGCTGTTCATCGGTTCGACCCTCACACCACCTGGACACGCACCCCTTTACATACTGTTTAATTGCGAGTCGTTCGCAATAACGGTTGATCTTCAGTAGGGGTGTGGAATCCATGACGGCCCGTTCCATACGTGGCACGGTCGCGGCGGCGCTGGCCGGCTCGCTGGCCTTCACCGCCGTGGCCTGCTCGAACCCGGACAGCGGCTCCGACGGCGGCGGGGAGCAGGAGTCCGCCGTCGTCGGGATCGCCTACGAGCCGGACAGCCTCAGCCCGTTGCTCGGCTACGGCAAGGACGGCAACTCCAAGATCTTCGACGGACTCCTGACCGTCGGCGGCGACATGAATCTGAAGCCCGCCCTCGCCTCCGCGCTCCCCGAGGTCGCCCCGGACGGCATGACCTACACCTACCGGCTGCGCGACGACGTGAAGTTCAGCGACGGCAAGCCCTTCAGCGCGGCGGACGTCGTCTTCACCTACCGGACCATCCTGGACGCGAAGACCAACAACCCGTCCAAGACCGAGCTGGCGGCCGTCAAGGACGTCACGGCCAAGGGCGAGAGCACCGTCGTCTTCACCCTGAAGTACCCCTACGCGCCCTTCGCCCAGCGGACCGTGCTCCCCATCGCGCCGGAGCATGCGGCGGGCAGGCAGGACGTCAACTCGGGTCCGTTCACCAGCAAGCCCGTGGGCACGGGGCCGTATCTCCTCACCAACTGGTCCAAGGGCGAGAAGATCAGCTTCAAGGCCAATCCAGAGTACTGGGGCGGCGAGCCCAAGGTGAAGAAGTTCACCATGGCGATCATCAAGGACGACGACGTACGCGCCACCCGGCTCCGGGCCGGTGACCTCGACGGCGCGATCCTGCCGCCCAATCTCGCCAAGGGCTTCAAGAACGACAAGGACAAGCGGACGTACGCGGCCACGACGTACGACTACCGCACCGTCACCCTGCCGACCCACAACAAGGTCACGGGCGACACCGCCGTACGCCGTGCGCTCGACATCGCCGTCGACCGCGACACCATGGTCGACAAGATCCTCGACGGCGCGGGCAAGGCCGCCTACGGCCCCGTCCCCACCGACAGCGAGTGGTTCACCCGGGGCACCGAGCGACCGCACGACCTCGCGGGGGCCAAGCGCGTACTCGACGAGGCGGGCTGGCGGACCGGCCCCGACGGCATCCGTACGAAGGACGGCGTACGCGCGAGCTTCCCGCTCTGGTATCTCACCGGCGACAAGCTCCGCCAGGACCACGCCCTCGCCTACGCGTCCGACGCCAAGAAGGCCGGCATCGACATCAAGACCCAGGCCGGTACGTGGGAGGTCATCGAGCCGCGGATGAAGGCGGACGCCGTCCTCGCGGGCGGCGGAGCGCCCGGGGACCCGGACTTCGACCAGTTCAGCCTCCTCAGCTCCGGCCTCGCCGGGGACGGCTTCAACAACATGGCCTGGTACGACAATCCGGCCGTCGACAAGGCCCTGGACACCGGTCGCGAGAGCGGCGGGAAGTCCGCGCGGAAGGCCGCGTACGACACCGTCCAGCGCGAACTTGTGAAGGACCCCGGCTACACCTTCCTGACCCATATCGACCACATCTATGTCGTGGACGACACCTGGGGCACCCTCACCACCCAGGTCGAACCGCACGACCACGGCCTCGCGTCCGGCCCCTGGTGGAACGTCGAGCAGTGGGCCCGCACGCCGTGAGCCGCCGCCTCCCGTGGGGGGCGATGGCCCGGATGACGGGGCGGCGGCTGCTGTTCGCCGCCCCGGTCCTGCTGGTCGTCACCTTCGGCGTCTTCGCCGTCGCCGCCGCCTCCCCTTTCGATCCCGTCAAGGCGTACGCCGGCACCGCCGGTCTCACCGCCTCGCAGGAGACCCTCGACCAACTGCGCGCCAACCTCGGCGTGGACCAGGCCCTCGTCCCGCGCTGGTGGGGGTGGCTGACGTCGGCCGTCACCGGCGACCTCGGCGACTCCAGCGTCATGCGCCGGCCCGTCGCCGAGGTGATCACCGAACGCCTCGGCTGGTCCGTGCTCCTGGCCACCACCGCGTTTCTCATCGCGATCCTGCTCGGTACGGCGCTGGGCGTGGCCGCCGCCCGCCGCCCCGGCGGCCTCCTGGACCGCTGCGTCAGCACGGCCGCGTACACCCTCGAAGCCGCGCCGGTGTTCTGGCTCGGGCTGCTCGCCATCTGGTTCTTCGCGCTGCGGCTCGACGTCCTGCCGGCCGGTGGTCTCACCGACTCGGGGAGCGACCTCGTCACCTTCGGCCAGGTCACCTCGCATCTGGTGCTGCCCGCGGCCGTTCTCGGTGTCTCGCAGATGCCCTGGTTCTACCTCTACGTACGGCAGGGGGTCGCGGACGCGCTGGCGGAGGATCCCGTACGCGGGGCGCGCGCCAGGGGACTGGGCGAGCGGACCGTGCTGCTCGGGCACGCGTGGCGCTCCGGGATGCTGCCGATGCTCACCCTCATCGGCTCGCGTGTCCCCGAACTCATCACCGGCGCGCTCCTGATCGAGACGGTCTTCAGCTGGCCGGGGATCGCGGCCGCCACCGTCGAGGCGGCGACCTCCGTGGACTTCCCGCTGCTGGCAGCGCTCACCGTGCTCGCCACGGCGGCCGTACTCCTCGGCAATCTCCTCTCCGACCTGCTGTACGGACTCGCCGACCCGAGGGTGGGCTTCGATGGCTGACACCGAGCGGCCGACCGCACCGAAGGCGGCGGGCGATGTGCGCCGGCGCTCACGCGGACGCAGCCGCCGCTCGACCCGGACGATCCGTGCCGTCACCTCGGCCGTCATCGTTGCCGCCGTGGCGCTGGCAGTCCTGGTCGTCCCGCCGGTCGTCCAACTCGACCAGCAGGCGGTCGATCTCGCGCTCAAACTCCAACCACCCTCCCTCGCCCACCCGTTCGGCACCGATGACGTCGGCCGCGATCTGCTCCTGCGCTGTGTCTACGGGCTCCGCGTCTCGCTCCTCGTCGGACTGGTCGCCGCCCTCGTGGCCACCGTCATCGGCACGGCCGTGGGCGCCGCCGCCGCGGCCTTCGGCGGCTGGACCGACCGGATCGTCATGCGGCTCGTCGACACCTTCTCGTCGGTGCCGCATCTGCTCCTCGGCATCTTCATCGTCGCGATGTTCCGGCCCGGCGTCTGGCCGGTGATCGTGTCGGTCGCGCTGACGCACTGGCTCTCCACCGCCCGGATCGTCCGCTCCGAGGTCCTGTCGCTGCGCTCGCGCCCGTACGTGGACGCAGCGGTCTCCGGCGGCTCGTCGCGGTGGCGGATCACGGTGCGCCATCTGCTGCCGGGGGTTCTGCCGCAGGCGGGGCTCGCCGCCGTACTGATGGTGCCGCACGCCATGTGGCACGAGTCGGCGCTCTCCTTCCTCGGTCTCGGCCTGCCCAGCCACCAGGCGAGTCTCGGCAATCTGGTGCAGACGGCGCGCGGTTCGCTGCTGGCGGGCGACTGGTGGCCGACGCTGTTCCCCGGACTGTTCCTGATCGTCCCCACGCTCGCCATCGCCGGGCTCGCCGGGGTGTGGCGGGAACGGATCAATCCGCGCCGCCGATCGGAGCTGATGCTGTGACCACGCCCGAGTCCTCGCCGGTCACTCCGCCCGTGCTGTCGGTGCGCGGCCTCGGCGTCCGCTTCCGGATGCGCGGCGGACGGCACATCGCGGCCGTCACCGACGCCACCTTCGACCTGGCCGCGGGGGAGTGCCTGGCGCTCGTCGGCGAGAGCGGCTGCGGCAAGTCGGTGCTGGCGTCGGCGCTGCTCGGGCTGCTGCCGGGCAACGCCCGGACCACCGGGTCCGCCTTGTTGGCGGCGCATGGGCCGGCCGGGGCTGTCGACCTGCTCGCCGCCGACGAGCGCACCCTGGCCCGCACCGTACGGGGCCGGCGCGTCGGTCTCGTACCGCAGAGCCCGGCGGCGCACCTCACCCCCGTACGCACCGTGCGCTCCCAACTGGCGGAGGTGGTACGCGAGTTGCGGGGTGCCCGGGGACCGGCGCTCGCGAAGGCGGTCGAGGCGGCGGCCGAACGCGCGGCCTACCCCGCCGGCCATCTCGACCGCTATCCGCACGAACTCTCCGGTGGTCTCGCGCAGCGCGCCGCGACCGCCCTCGCGCTGATCGGAGACGCCCCGCTGCTGCTGGCCGACGAACCGACCACCGGACTCGACCGCGAGCTGGTCGACCGTACGGCCGACGAACTGCGACGCCACACCGACGACGGCCGCGCCCTGCTGTTGATCACCCATGATCTGGCGGCGGCCCAGCGGATCGCCGACCGGGTCGCCGTCATGTACGCGGGCCGCATCGTCGAACTCGCCGACGCGGGAAGCTTCTTCGGCGGCGACGGGCCACGCCACCCGTACGCGCGCGGGCTCCTCGACGCCCTGCCCGAGCGGGGGTTCACGCCCATCCCCGGAATGCCGCCGGAACTGGGCGACCTCCCCGACGGCTGCGCCTTCGCCGCCCGCTGCCCGCGCGCCACCGGCATCTGCGCCACGCCGCCCGCCCTGACACCGGGGCCCGGCTCGTCCGTCGCCTGCCATCACGCCGAGGAGCGCGTCGATGCTTGAACTCCTCGATATCACCGCCGGTTACGAGCCCGGCGCCCCCGTCTTCAAGGGCGCGTCCGTCACCGTGGCCCCCGGCGAGTCGGTGGGGCTCCTCGGCCCCAGCGGCTGCGGTAAGTCCACCCTCGCCCGGGTCGCGGCGCTCCTGCACCGGCCCGACGCGGGGACCGTCACCATCGACGGCGAACGGGTCACCGGCTGGCGCCACCGCGCCCCGAAGGCACGGCGCACGGCGATCGGGATGGTCTTCCAGCAGCCCCGGCTGGCGGCCGATCCCCGGCTCCGGCTGGCTGATCTGATCGCCGAGCCGCTGCGCGCCAACGGCCGGCGCGGCGAAGTGGCGGGCCGTGTCGGCGAGTTGGCTCGGACCGTCGGTCTCACGGACGACCTGCTCGGCCGCAGGCCGCACGAGGTCAGCGACGGCCAGCTCCAACGCGCCTGTCTCGCACGCGCGCTGGTGCTGAGCCCGCGCTGGCTCGTCTGCGACGAGATGACCGCGATGCTCGACGCGTCGACCACGGCAGCGCTGGTGACGGTGGTCGAGGAGTACCGGCACGCGGAGGGCGCCGGACTGCTGGCCGTGGGCCACGACCGGGTACTGCTGGAGCGCTGGTGCGACCGTACGGTGCGCTGGCCGGAGATCGCCGGGACCGTCTGAATCACAGCCGTCGGGTGGCCGAACTCTTCGTGAGCCCCTGCCCTTTGAGGCAGGTCACGGCGGATACTCGGCTTGGTCCTGTCCGGTCGAACTTACCGGGCCCGCGCTGATCGAACGGAGAGGGCCCCGTCCCCGCCCCACAGATCTCGGAGGCATCCATGGCCCTCACGACCCGACGCAGAGCGGTGACCACCTTCGCCGCCGCGTTCGCCGGAGCAGTCGCCGTCCCCTCGTACGCGCAGGCGGCGGGGCACGGCAACGGCCCCCGGCCGCTGCGCCGCGCCCACGCGCACAACGACTATCTGCACGAACGCCCCCTCCACGACGCGCTGTCGCACGGCTTCACCAGCGTCGAGGCCGATGTCTTCCTGGTCGGCGGCGAACTGCTGGTCGCCCACGAGCCCGAGACGCTCGACCCCACACGCACGCTCCGCTCGCTCTACCTCGACCCGCTGCGCGACCGCGTCAGGGCCAACGGCGGCGCCGTGTACCGGGGTTACCGCAGGCCCGTGCAGCTGCTCATCGACATCAAGACGGACGGCGCCGCCGCCTATCTGGAGCTGCACAACCAACTGCGCCCCTACCGCTCCATGCTGAGCACCTTCTCGCACGGCGGGGTACGGCCCGGAGCCGTCACCCCGGTGATTTCCGGCGACCGCGCCGCCCGCGTCCCGATGGAGGCGCAGCGGACCCGTTACGCCTTCTACGACGGCCGGCTCGAAGACCTCGGCAGCACGGCGCGCGCCTCGTTCATCCCGCTCATCAGCAGCAACTGGACAACGAGCTTCACCTGGCTCGGAGTCGGCGCCTTCCCCGCCGCCGAACGGACCGAACTGCACCGCATCGTCCAGACCGCCCACCGCCGTGGCCAGCGGGTCCGGTTCTGGGCGACTCCCGAGGTCGCCGGGCCCGCCCGCGAAGCGGTCTGGACCGAGCTGCTCGACGCGGGCGTCGACCACATCAACACCGACGACCTCGCGGGCCTGGAAAGCTTCCTCGCCAAGAACGACCGGTAGGCCGGGCGGCCGTTCCCCGGCCGACCGGCAAGTCGACCGGTAGTCAACCCGTACGGCCTACACGCCAGTTGCTCGAACAGCCCCTCCGCTCCGCCAGACTGACGGCCGAATGCCGCAATTCCGGCGCGGCGGAGGAGGTTGGCGATGGCCATTTCGATCTCACTGGTGCTACTGCTGCTGGTGCTCACCGTTCTCTTCGTCCGCAACAGCGGACTCAAGCTGGGGCACGCGATCATCTGCGTACTGCTCGGCTTCTTCCTCGCGGGCACCAGCATGGCACCGACCATCCAGGACGGTATCGACTCCACAGCGAACGTGGTGAGCAGTCTCCAGCCGTAGTCCATGAATTGCCATCAGATATTTTATGGACCGGTATACCGCGGGGCATCAAGTGGTGCTATTTATATAGGAGTCCATGACCCCACTCATCGGAGAAACTTTCGTGCGCTCAAAAAGACCACTCATCGCCGCTGTTCTGGCAATGGTCGTAGCCGCGACGGTCGCCCCCACAGCGACCGCGGCACCGAAGGCGGACGGTAAGTACGTGGCCATCGGCGACTCCTACGCGGTCGCCCCCGGTACGCGTACCTACGACAATCCCGACGACCCGTGCCGGCGCGGTCCGCTGACCTACCCCCGGCTCTGGGCCGCCCAGCACCCCTCCGTCGGTTTCGTCGAGGCCTCGTGCTCCGGCGCGACCACGACCGACGTCGTCAGCACCCAGATACCGCAGCTGACCGCGGACACCACCCTGGTGACGGTGCAGGTCGGAGGCAACGACGTCGGTTTCGTCGATGTCCTGACGAACTGCATCCTCACCATCGACGACCAGGACTGCATCAACGGCGTCGAGCTCGCCAAGCAGGCCGCCACCGGTGCGCTGTCCCCCGCGCTCGCCCAGACCTACGGCGCGGTGCGGGCCGCCGCGCCGTCGGCCAAGGTCGTCGTCGTGGGTTACCCGCGGCTCTACAAGATCGGCGGTTCCTGCGGGATCTTCGGTCTGAGCGACGCGGAGCGTTCGGCCATGAATTCAGCGGCCGACGTGCTGAACGACATCATGGCGAGCCGCGCGGCGGAGGCCGGATTCACCTTCCTGGACCCCCGTCCCGCGTTCGACCCGCATGCCCTCTGCTCGGGTGGCACGGAATGGGTGACGAGCCTGGAATGGGACAAGATCAATGAGTCCTACCACCCGAATGTGGAAGGCCACAGGGACGGTTATCTGGCAGCCCTGAATTCCATTACGGGCTGACGGGCCGAATTCATCGAAAACTGAGATCGGGTGAGGGCATTCCGCGAACGAGCGGAATGCCCCCATCGCTTTTCACCGGTTCACCGGCACCGGCTCCCCGGCGGGTCCGCCGACACCGGCCGTGCCCTCTCCGCCGTCTCCGTCGCCTTCGTCGCCGACCAGCATCTGGGAGGCGGCCAGTTCGCGGTACAGCACGTCGCCCTCGACCAGTTCCCGGTGCGTCCCCGTGCCCCGTACCCGGCCGTGTTCCAGCACCACGATCTGATCCGCCTGCGTCACCGTGGAGAGCCGGTGCGCGATCAGCAGCACGGTGCAGCGCCGCGCCGCCTGCTCGACCGCCTCGCGCAGCGCCCGCTCGTTGTTCGCGTCGAGCTGCGCCGTCGCCTCGTCGAGCAGCAGCACCTCGGGACCACGCAGCAGAGCGCGCGCGATGGCCAGCCGCTGCCGCTCACCTCCCGACAGCGCGAGACCCCGTGTGCCGACCTCCGTACGGAGTCCGTCCGGCAGCCGCTCGATCAGCGAGTCGAGCCGCGTCAGCCGCAGGACCTCGGCGACCTCCTCGTCCGACACGTCCGACGCCGCGTACGTGAGGTTGTCCTCGATCGTGCCCGCCATGACGGGCGACTCCTGCTCGACATAGGCGATCCGGCGCCGCACCTCGGCGCGGGGCAGGGTGGAAATGTCCACGCCGCCGATCAGGACGCGGCCGGCCACCGGCTCGTAGAACCGCTGGAGCAGCGCGAACATCGTGGTCTTTCCCGCACCCGAGAGACCCACCAGGGCGCTCTGCGTGCCGCCGCGCACTGTGAAGGAGATCCCCCGCAGCGCGGGGGACCGGTCCGGGTAGGCGAAGTGCACGTCCCGGAACTCGACCGCCGGTGCGTCCGTCCCCTCCCAACGGCCCTTGCTCGCAAGCCCGTTGACCCCAGCGCCCGCGCCGTCGACGTCGTCCTCGATCGGCATCCGCCCGACCTGCTCGATACGCCCCACGGCGCCGAGCCCCTGCTGGAGCATTCCCAGCCCCGCGACGAGCGAGCCGATCGGGCTCGCCAGGTAGAACACGTACAGCAGGAAAGCGATCAGCGCCGACGCCTCAAGACCGCCCGAGGCGACCAGCGCGCCGCCCACCCCGAGCACCGCGAGGAACGCGGCCTGGATGGAGACGCCGGACAGCACCTTCACCATCGCCACGTACCGGGCGCCGACCAGCCCCGCGCGGTAGGCGCCGTCGACAGCCTGGTCCGCGAGGGCCGTCTCCCGGCCCTCGGCACCGTTGGCCTTCACCGTCCTGGCCGCGCCCAGCGCCCGGTCGAGGGCAGCGCCGACGGAGCCGATCGACTCCTGCGAGCGGGCGACCGCCTCACGGATCCGGGGCAGGATGAGCACCATCACCAGCGTGACGCCGAGCAGCACCGCCACGGTCACCCCGAGCAGTCCCAGATGCACCAGCCCCATCAGGACCATGGCCCCCAGGATGCTGAGCACCCCGTTGGCGACCATCACCAGGCCCTCGGTCGCGGCGTTCTGGACGAGGGTGCTGTCGGACGTGACGCGGGAGATGAGATCGCCCGGCGCCCTTCGGTCGAGTTCCGGCACCCGCAGCCGGATCAGCCGGAACACCAGATCCCGCCGGATCTGCCGCACCACCCGCTCCGAGGTGCGCTGCTGCCACCACGACTGGAGTCCGGTGAGCACAGCCCCCACGACGACGAGGGCGGCCAGGAGCAGTACGGGTCCCATGACGCCCGTGCCGGCACCGAGCCCGTCCAGCACATATTGCGCCACCAGCGGCTGTACGAGACCGGCCCCGCTCGCCGCCAGGAGCAGCAGCAGCGAGGCGAACAGGACGAGACGGTGCGGCCTGGCGTAACCGAGCAGGACGCGCAGCGGAGCCGTATCCGGCCGGTCGTCAGTCGCATGTGATGGAGCGGGTGGTGGTGCGGTGCGGGGGTTGGGGGGAGCGTCAGCCGAAGTCATGGGGGGTCCCGTGGTAGCGGTCGGGGAGAGGTCAGCGAAGCGGGGGTCGGCCGGACGCGGGGACGGGGGCATGCCGTGCCGCGATCCGTTCCAGATGGTCGGCGGCGGCGGACCGGCCACCGGCCGCGCGCAGCGACCGGCCGATGGACTCGGCGGCCGTGCGGTGGCCGCCCGTGTCGTCCAGCACGGTTTCGATCGCAGCGCCGAGCCGGGCGGCGTCCACGCGGCGGAACCGGACCCGCACACCGGCACCGGCGTCGACCACCTGTCCCGCGACGATGGGCTGATCGTCCCGGATCGGCGCGAGCACCAGCGGAAGGCCGTGCCACAGCGACTCGCACACCGTGTTGTGGCCGGCGTGGCAGACGACGGCGTCGGCCCGTGCCAGCAGGCCGAGTTGGGGCACATGCGGGCGCACGATCACCCCGGGCGGTACGGCTCCGAGGGTGCGGCCGGGATCGACCACGACCCCCTGCACCCGGTCCCCGAGCGCGTCGAGCGCGGTCACCGCCTCGGTGAGGAAACGGCCTCCGGTGTCCGCGTTGGCCGTGCCGAGCGAGACCAGGACCAACCGGCGTGCCGGGTCCAGGAGTTCCCACGGAAAGTCCGAACTCCCGGCGCGCGGTGCCACGGCGGGGCCGACCAGATGGACGTTCTCGCTCGGCAGCGCCTTGTCGCCGACCAACTCACGCCCTGTGAAGGCGATCACGCCGTGCCGCGAGAAACGCGGATCGCCGTGCCCGGAGGGATCACCGATCCGTGCCCGCAGACCGCCGAGCAGTTCGGCCAGCCAGGCACCCACCTTGGGCAACTCCGCCAGCGGGTCGACGAGTTCGGCCGACGTGCTCGCGGACGTGACATGCACGACCCCGCGCCGCTCGGCGACCAGCGCGCCCGCGACGGCGTGCTGGTCGGTGAACACGGCGTCGGGACGGAACGCGTCGATCGCCGCTTCGACACCCGGCGCCATCAGATCGGCGAGCGGGACGAAGAACTTCTCCCACAGGTGCTGGAAGGCGGCCGGCCCCGCCAGACCGGGCGGGCGGCTCAGCCCGTTGTCCGGCATGGCGCACTCGAACACCCGGGCCCCGGGCCCCGCGAGCGCGCGGATCTGGTCGCCGTAGCCGGCCCACGCCACCTCATGGCCCCGGCCGGTCAGTTCGCCGGCGACGGCGGCCGGCGGGTTGGTGTGCCCGACCAGAGGGGGGGCGACGAGGAGAAACCGGGTCACCGCACCGCCTCTGCCAGGGTGTGCTCCCACACCCAGCGAAGGATCAGGTCCTGCGTCTCCTCGGTGCGCTCGACCAGCACCGAATGGCCCTGGTCCGCGAGGACCACCGTGCGGCACGAGGCCAACGAGGCTTCCAGTCCCGGAACTTGGGCGCTCAGCCCCGACTCGTCGCCGAAGATCGCGAACAGCGGGCAGCCTTCGAGCGCGTCGAGGCTGTCGTCGATGACACGACCGGCCGGGATGTCATCGGCCAGAGTGGTCGCGGCCAGGATGCGGCTCGCACCCCGGGAGAGCCGGGCGGTGTGCGCGCCGTGGTTCGCCGAGATCCAGCCGATGACCTCCTCGCGGGCGAGCTGGTTCTTGGCGTCCGCCAGCCCGTCGGCCATGTGGCGGGTCCACTCGGCCACCGGAGGCTCGGACTCGATCATGGTGACGGTCGCGACCCGGTCGGGGTGCCAGGCGGCGAACGCGGTCGCGATCGTGCCCCCGAAGGAGTTGCCGACCACATGGACCCTGCGGGTCTCGCCGAGCGCGTCGAGCACACCCACGAGATCGCCGACGAACGATTCGAGCCGGTACCCCGTGGGCGGGCGGTCGCTGCGGCCGTGGCCCCGCAGGTCGTACATGATCACGTCGATGCCCGCCGCCGCGAACGCCGGGCCCAGGGTGAAGTAGTAGCTGGCCAGGCTGTCCGTGAGCAGACCGTGGACGAACACCACGACCGGCGGTTCGCCCCCGTCGGCGGGCGGGTTCGCCGCAGGCAGCCGCTGGACATGGGTCGTGATCTCCCCAGTGCGTATCTTCGCCATCGGATCAGACCTGCCCGGCGCGGTGCAGGGAGGCGGCGACATAGTCGACCAGCTCACCGACCGTGAGCGCGATGATCTCGTGGAGTTCGAGATCGGCGATGAACAGGGCGAGATTGACCTGGTCGCCGTAGTGCTCGCGCAGCGAACCGGCCAGCGTCACCAGATCGATGCTCTCCAGTTCCAGATCGTCGTGGAAGGTGGTCCCCCGGGTGATCTCGGCGTCGTCGAGACCGTCTTCCTCCAGCATGGTCCGCAGCATCGCGGTGATGTCCCGCTCCACGGCCGCCGCCACGGTCGCGTCGATTTCGGTGGTCATTCCGAATCTCCTGTCTGATCTTTCCGGTCGTCGTTCTCTGTCGTCGTCCAGGCGACGACGTACTGCCGCTCCGGCAGCCCCGGCGGAGCGGCCGTCTCTTCCAGGCGCACCTCGTAGCGCCGTTCCCCGGTCACCACACGGACGCGGTTCTCGTCGGCGGCCACCACGCGGTACTCGGCGGGGCGGCCACGCAGACCGGTGCCGCGCGCCTTCGCGACGGCTTCCTTGGCGGTCCAGAAACGGGTGAACCACAGCGCGCCGCTGCCCGGCGACCGCGCCACCAGCGCGTCGAGCAGGGCGAGTTCGGCTCTGTCGCACGAGGTCTCGACCGTGGCGCGCGGCCGGTCGGTGACCTCCTCGATGTCGATACCGCAGCCGCCGCGTGCCGCGACCGCCACCCCCGTCTCACGGCGGTGCGCGATCGAGACCGTCAGCTCGCCGAGCGCGCGTCCGTGCACGCCCTCGACGAGCGGGCGCCCCGACTCGTCGTTGCGTACGGCGATCTCGGCCGGGTAGATCTCGCCCGCGCCCTCCTGCCACAGCAGCCGGCGCACCGCGTCCTTGGCCGCGATACGTCCAAGGAGCCACTGGCGCCTGCGCACCGGAGGCAGCTCGTCGTAACGGGCCCGTTCGGCGCCGCCGAGCATGTTGCGCATGATCAGCTCACGCGTCGCCAGGTCGGGCCAGCGCTCGTGGACGATCGACCAGCCGCCCGGCCGCGCCGTGGACAGCGTGTTCTCGCCCGGGAAGCGGTCCACCGCGCGGATGTTGGGGTCGGTGTCGAAACGCCGGTCCTGCCAGCCGGTGAACTCCGCCCAGACAAGGCCGTTGGGACCGATCAGCTGCATGTCGGCGGTGAGCGTGAGGTCGGTGACCTCGGTGACACGGATCAGACAGGTCAGGCGCTCGCCCGGCCGTGGATGCGGACCATGGAAGCGGATGCCCTCCATACGCACCGGGAACACGGTGGTCCGTTCGGTGAGCGTCGCCATGATCCAGTAGCCGAGCAGCTGGCCGACGTTGTCCAGCAGCGCGCCGGGCGCCTCAGGGGTGGTCAGGACCCCGCGTACCCACCGGTCGCCGATGGCCGTCAGCTCGCTGACGCCCTGGAAACGCGGGCCGTGGAACATCCAGCGCTCGTCGTAGAGCTGCTCGGCACGCAGCCCGGGGACCCGTTCGGCGGCGGTGTCGACGGGCCACGGCGCGGGCGGTTCGGGGTGGGCGGGCGCGAGTTCGACCAGCGCGCGCGAGTAGCCGGTGAGGCTTACCTCGACCCGGTCCGGTGCCAACTGCCGTACCTCCACCGGCACATCGACGGCCGGCAGCGCCTCGATCCACTTCAGCAGGCGTACGTCGTGGACCGCGACCGCCCGCGCGCCGGGTACGACGCGTTCGGCGATCTCCATGAGATGGCCGATGACGGTGGTGGCCGGGACGATCGGCCAGCGGTCGGCATCGTCGGGCCAGCCGGGGCGCTGCCGGAAGAAGCAGTGGTCGAGGAGGTAGGGCATTTCGGCGACGTCCACGCGCAGCGCGGCGGGAACGGCCGGGACGGAGGGGACGGGCTGGGGCTCCGGTGGTGGCGCGAGAACGGGCGGGGTGGCTGTGGCCGTGGCCGTGGTCGCCGGAGCCGTCGACCGGTGCGCGGCCCGAGCCGAGATCAGTTCGTCCGCGACGACCGCCGTGTCGTTGATCAGCGCCGACAACTCGGCGGCGACCGGGAACCCGGCACCGCTCCGGCCGAGGGCCGCCAGCCGGTCGAGCGCGTTGCCGTCCCCGACGGGCCGCCCGGCCGGGGGATGGCCGATGCTGTCGGCGAGGAGCTTCCTGGCCTGCTCCGGCAGGGACACCAGCGCCCCGCCGAGATCGAGCCGTACGCCGCGCCGCGCGCCGCGCGTGCCCGTCGCGGCAGCCGCGGCAGCCGCGACCGGCGCGGACCCGAGCAGCGGACCGGCGTCCGGCGCCGCGCCCTCCACCCACAGCGCGGTCACGACCCGGCGCAGCTGCGCCAGACTGTCCCGTGCCGAGGAGTGCGCCGACACGACCAGCCGGTCCTTGCCCGCCAGGGTGTCGTCGATCAGCGAACCGAGCTGACCGGCGCCGAGCTGGATGAAGGCACGGTGTCCCGCGTTGTGCATCGTGGTGATCAACTGCCGGAACCGCACCGGTTCGAGCAGATGCCGGACGAACAACTCCCGTACCGCCGAAGGATCGTGGGGATAGCGGGCGGCGGTCGTCGCCGACCAGACCGGAGTTGACTGCGGGTGCAGCGTGTAGGTCTCGGCGGCACGTCTGATCGGATCGAGATACGGGGCGAGCATCGGCGTGTGGAATCCCGACCGGAACGGCAGCACCTGCCCGATCACGCCCCGCGTCCGGAAACGGTGGACGAGTTCGCCGACGGCCTCCTCCGGGCCGCAGATCATGGACTGGTTCGGCGCGTTGTCGTGCGACAGCACGACGTCGTCCCGGCCCGCCAGTTCATCGAGCACCCGGTCGGCGGGCATCCCGAGCACGGCGAACGCCGCGCCGGGCACGCGCAGCGCGTCAGGGTCGAAGCCCGCGAGGAACGTGTCGACCTCGTCGGCGGCGTGAATCCCGCCGCAGGCCATGGCCGTCCACTCGCCGACGCTGTGCCCGGCGACCGCGTCCGGCACAACGGACAGCCTGCGCAGCGCCGTGTCGAGCAGCCGCCCGAGCTGGAAGACCGCCGCGCCGTGCCGTCCCACGTCACCGACCCTGGCGTCGTGCCCCGGCGACCACGTCAGCCCGAACCGCTCGGCCAGCGAGTCCACTTGGGCCTCGAACTCCGCTTCGAGTCCGGGGAAGACGAACGCGGTCGTGCCACCGCCCGGCCCGAGCAGCGGACGCGGGCTGAACCACACGTCGCTGCGCCCACGCCAGGCGGCGCCCTTCGTGACCGCCTTCCGGGCCAGCTTCAGCCGGCGCGCCGTCGGGTCGACGATGCCCAGCCGTACGGGGCCGGCGGCGGGCGCGCGCTCGTCGAGACCGGCGGCCAGCACCGTCGAGTCGTCGGCGTCCAACAGCGCGGCGAGCGTCGCCCGGTCGGGTGCCGCGAGCCGCAGCACCCGCTCCGGTTCGGTGACGGTGACGGTGACGGTCCTCGTTCTTGTCCCCATCCCCGCCGCCGTGGCCGTCGCCCGAGCCGTACGCCCTCCGGAAACCGCCCCCGACACCGCCTGTTCCAGCACGACATGGGCGTTGATGCCACCGAAACCGAAGGCGTTGACCCCCGCCCGTCTCGGTGCGCCGGTCGCGGGGCTCTCCCACGGCGCGGACCGCGCGAGCGGGGCGAATCGCGTCGCCTCCAGCGCCGGATGCGGATCCTCGCAGTGCAGCGTCGGCGGCAGCACACCGTGATGGATCGCGAGCGCCGCCTTGATCAGCCCCGCGATACCGGCCGCCGGCATCGTGTGACCGATCATCGACTTCACCGACCCGATCGCCGCACGGGACCCAATGGCGGGACCGAACACCTCGGCGAGCGTGGTCAGTTCGGCGCGGTCACCGGCGGGGGTCGCCGTACCGTGCGCCTCCAGCAGCCCGATCGCGTCGGCCGCGCGCGGGTCGAGCCCCGCCGCGTCCCACGCCTGCCGTACGGCGCGGACCTGCCCACCCGGATCGGGGTTGAACAGACTGGCCGACCGGCCGTCGCTCGCCACACCGGTGCCGGAGACCACCGCGTACACCCGGTCACCGTCGCGCTCCGCGTCGGCCAGCCGCTTCAGCACCACGATGCCGGTGCCCTCGCCGATGAGCACACCGTCCGCGCCTTGGTGCAGCGGACGGATCCGCTCACTCGGCGACAGCGCGCCGAGCTGGCTGAACACGCTCCACAGCGTGATGTCGTGGCAGTGATGCACCCCGCCCGCGAGCATCACATCGCAGCGGCCACCGGCCAGTTCGCGTACGGCGTGGTCGACAGCCACCAGCGACGAGGCGCAGGCGGCGTCCACCGTGTACGCGGGACCGCGCAGGTCCAGCCGGTTGGCGACCCTGGACGCGGCCAGGTTCGGCACCAGTCCGATCGCCGACTCCGGCTGTTCGGGGCCGAGTTGACCGGCGAACGCCGAGCGGACCTCCTCCAGCCGGTCGGCACCGAGCTCCGGCGCCAGCTCGCGCAGAGTGCGCACCAACTGGTTGGCCGTACGCACCCGTTGATCCAGCCTCACCAGCCCCGGCGTCAGATAGCCGCCCCTGCCGAGCACGATCCCCACCCGCTGCCGGTCGACCGGCAGCACCGGCTCACCACCGGCATCGGTGATCGACCGGTGCGCCACGTCCAGCGCGATCAGCTGGTCCGGCTCCGTCCCCGCGACCGAGGCCGGCATGATGCCGAACCGCGTCATGTCGAACTCGGCCGCCGGGTCCACGAATCCGCCGCGCCGGCAGTACACCCGGTCGCTGCGCGGGGGCCCGCCGGGCGCGTAGAACTCCTCGTCCCAGCGGCCCGCGGGCACCTCGGTGATCGAGTCGACGCCGTTGACGATGTTGTGCCAGTAGCTCTCCAGCGTGTTGGCGCCCGGGAAGTACACGGCCATGCCGACGACGGCGACCGGTGTGCGGGAGTCCACGGAAGTCACCAGCCCGACGCGGTGTAGACGGCCGCGTGAACCTGGGGCGCGCCCCAGGCGAGTTCACGCAGCAGGCTCAGCGGCCCCTCATCGGGGTCGATGAGCTTGATCCCCCGTGCGGCGTACGAGCGCATCAGCGCCGGGGTGACCATGCCGCCGTTGGTCTCGGCGGCGGCCCACGGACCCCAGTGCACGGTCAGACCGCGTCGCTCGCCGGTCGACCAGCGGCGGCCCAGCTCCTCCAGCGCGTCGTTGGCCGCCGCGTAGTCGCACTGGCCGCGGTTGCCGAGCGCGGCGGCGATGCTGCCGAACAGCACGGCGAACTTCGGGCCGCGGGGCAGTACGTCCACAGCGTCGAGCACGGCACGGGCGCCGTCGACCTTGGTGGAGAACACCCGGCCGAAGGACTCCGCCGACTTCTCGGCCAGCAGCTTGTCCTCGATGACCCCGGCCGCGTAGACGACACCGTCGAGCCTGCCGTGCTCGGCGTAGATGTCCTTCACGGTGGCCCGTACGACCTCCGTGTCCAGGACGTCCACGCAGTGGTAGCGCACCTCGCTCCCCAGCGCCCGCAGCGCGTCGACCGTGGCCCGCACCTCGCGCTCGGCGAGCACCGCCGAGACCAGTCGCTCCACCTCGCCGGGGGAGGTCAGACCGGTGGCCAGGAACGCTGCCCGCAGCCCTTCGCGGTCACCGGCTCCCGCGGTGGCCGGGTCCTCCGTCGGAGCGGGTACCGGTGTCCTGCCCATGAGTTCGATACGGCACCGGCTCGCCGACGCGATCGTGCGGGCGAAGCGCGCGGTGATTCCGCGCGCGCCGCCGACCAGCAGCACGACCGACTCACGGTCGAGTCCCGCGGCCTCGGCCTCCGCCTGTCCCTCACCGGCGGGTCCGGCCCCGGTGGCGGCGAGCGCGCCGAGATCGGTGGGGGTCAGCCGCAGCGCGCGCCGCTTACCGCCGTCGTTCAGGACGACCGATTCCCGTTCGGTGGAGGCCAGTTCGGTGGCGAGGGCGTCCGCCACCGCGTCGGTGGCCGCGTCGGCCGCCACCTCGACGAGGGTCGCCTTCAGGTCCGGGTACTCGCGGGCGACACTGCGGAAGAAGCCGCGCAGTCCGCTCGCCGCTCCCTCGGTCCTGCGCTCGACTGCGACGACCGCGCCCGGCGCGCCCGCGAGGGCAGCCTGGAAGAGCGGCAGGGCGTCGGGGAGCGGCGGCAGGTCCGCGTCGAGCGTGTCGAGGAGAACGACGGCGTCGGCGGTGGCCGTCGGCAGCTCACCGGCCGGTATGAGCGTGGGCGAGGCGCCCGCCGCGCGCAGTCGCTCGGCCAGGACCGGTGCCAAATCGCCGCCACCGATGAGCAGTACGGCGGCTCCGGCGGGGATCGTGCCGGTCACATCGGGGAGCGGCTGCTCGGTGAACTCCAGCCGCTGCGGCGCCAGGATCTCCGCCTCGGCCGTGGTCTCGGCCGCATCCGCCTGCGGCGCGGCGTCCTCGCCGGCCGGCGCCTCAGGGGTGCCGGTGAGCCGTTCGACGAGCAGCCCGGTGATCCCGGCCGCGGTACGCGCCGTGCTGAGACCGTCCAGCTCGCCGCTCGCGTCGAGGGGCAGGCCGAGGCGTACGGCGAGTTCACCGGCGATCTCGGCGCGCTTGATCGAGTCGACGCTCAGGTCGGCCTCCAGATCGAGCTCGGGCTCGATCATCTCGACCGGGTAGCCGGTGCGGTCCGCCACGACGGTCAGGACGGCGGCGAGCACCGACTCCGGGTCTGTCGCGGAGACCGGGCCTGTCAGGGAGGC